>CAYFQZ010000453.1:0-3631 GCA_964345305.1 uncultured Ignavibacteria bacterium
GGATCAGGTCACCTATCCTCTGACCACAGCTATGCTTTCGGTTCCTTATGCTAAGGTGGTCAGAGGCTACTCGTTCTTCGGTTTTTCACTTGTCTACATCATCTTTGAGGACGGAACCGATCTTTATTGGGCCCGCTCCAGAGTCTTGGAGTATCTGAGCTTCGTCTCCGGGCGTTTGCCTCAGGGGGTCACTCCTCAGTTAGGCCCCGACGCCACCGGAGTCGGGTGGATCTACCAGTATGTTCTGGAGGATGAGAGTGGAGAACTCGATCTCTCCGATTTAAGGAGCATACAGGATTGGTATCTAAGATATGAACTGACTTCCGTTCCCGGTGTGTCCGAGGTGGCGTCCATAGGAGGGTTTGTCAAGCAGTATCAGGTGGAGGTCGATCCGAATAAGCTCTTGGCTTATGGCATTCCTCTAGTCCGGGTGAAGAAAGCCATCCAGAGATCCAATCGGGACGTGGGGGGACGGCTGGTGGAGATGTCGGAGACCGAGTTCATGGTGCGCGGCTTGGGCTACATCCAATCCACCGAGGACATCAAAGATATCCCCCTGGGCGCCGACAAGAGTGGCACTCCCATCTTTTTGGGGAACGTTGGCCGGGTCCAGATCGGACCCGAGCTTCGTCGAGGACTCGCCGAGCTGGACGGCAAAGGTGAGGCGGTGGGCGGGGTGATCGTGATGCGCTTCGGAGAGAATGCTCTCAAGACCATCAGATTGGTTAAGCAGAAATTGGAGGAGCTGAAACCCGGTCTTCCTCAAGGTGTGGTGATAAAACCGGTATACGATCGCTCCACGCTGATCGAAGAATCCATGAATACTCTGAAGAACACTCTGCTGGAGGAGATGATTGTAGTGGCTGTCGTCATAATGATCTTCCTCCTCCACGTTCGAAGCTCGCTGGTGGCCATCTTTACTCTGCCGACCGCGGTTCTGATCAGCTTCATCATCATGTATTTTCAGGGGATCAACGCCAATATTATGTCGCTGGGTGGTATCGCCATAGCCATCGGAGCTATGGTGGATGCGGCCGTCATTATGGTGGAAAACGGCCACAAACATCTGGAAAGATACCGGGGCAGGGAGGACCACTGGGTGATCATCGGTCGGGCCGCGAAGGAAGTAGGTCCCACCCTCTTCCACAGCCTGCTGGTCATCACCGTCTCCTTTCTTCCGGTCTTTTTGCTGGAGCAGCAGGAGGGGCGATTATTCAAGCCGCTGGCTTTCACCAAAAGCTATGCCATGGCTGGAGCGGCTCTTCTCTCTGTTAGCATCGTGCCGATTTTGATGGGCTACTGGATAAGGGGAAGGATCAGGTCTGAGGAGAAGAACCCATTGAGCAAAATTCTCCATAAGGCCTATCACCCTGTCATCAGTTTCGTTTTGAAATATCGCTGGGGCGTGATCGTCGCAGCTCTGATTCTGATGGCCATAACCGCGATCCCGATTCTGAAGGTCGGCAGCGAGTTTATGCCGCCCTTATATGAGGGGGATCTGCTCTATATGCCCACAACGTTTCCCGGGATATCCATCACCAAAGCCAAGGAGCTCTTGCAGCAGACCGACAAGATCATAGCCTCCTTCCCTGAGGTCGAGACGGTCTTCGGGAAGATCGGGCGGGCGGAGACGGCCACCGATCCGGCCCCTCTGACCATGATTGAGACCACCATCATGCTGAAACCGAAAGAAGACTGGCGCCCGGGAATGACGCCGGAGAAACTGGTGGAGGAGTTGGATCGGGCCATACAGTTTCCGGGACTGACCAACGCCTGGACCATGCCCATTAAAACCAGACTTGACATGTTGGCCACCGGCATCAAGACCCCAGTGGGCATCAAGATAATGGGCGCAAACTTGGATACCCTATCCGCAATAGGCGAGCGAATCGAGGCGGCGGTCAGAAAGGTCCCCGGCACGCTGTCGGCCTTCTCCGAGAGAGTGGTGGGCGGCAACTATCTCGATTTTGAGATAAAAAAGGAGGAGGCCGCTCGGTATGGATTGACCGTGGGAGACGTTCAGGACGTGATCATGTCTGCCGTAGGCGGCGTGAACGTCACTTACACGGTGGAGGGCCTGGAACGCTATCCGGTCAATATCCGCTATCCCCGGGAGCTGCGCGACAATCTCACCAGCCTAAACCGGGTTTTGATTCCCACGCCGGGGGGAGCCCAGGTTCCCATAGCTCAGGTGGCTGATATCAAAGTAAAAAAGGGACCGGCTGCGATCAAGAGTGAAAATGCCCGGCGGACTGCCTGGGTCTACGTGGATATTAAAGGAATCGACGTGGGTACCTATGTTAAAAACGCCAAGAAGGTGGTCCAGAGCGAAGTGTCCCTTCCGGCCGGCTATAATTTGGTCTGGAGTGGCCAGTATGAATACATGCTGCGGGTCCAGGAAAGGATGATGTTAGTCATCCCCCTGACCATCCTGATTATCTTTTTCATCCTCTATCACAGCACCAAATCGGTCATCAAGACTCTCATCGTTTTCTTGGCAGTTCCCTTTTCCCTGGTGGGAGCTTTCTGGCTTCTGTACCTGCTAGGCTACAACACCAGCGTGGCCGTCTGGGTGGGGATGATTGCCTTGGCCGGGCTGGATGCAGAAACCGGAGTGGTAATGCTCTTGTATCTGGATCTGGCTTTCCGCAGGAGGCAGGGAAACGACGCCATGCGCACTAAAGGGGACCTGCGAGAGGCAATTCACTACGGAGCGGTCCGGAGAGTCAGACCCAAACTGATGACAGTGGGAACCACCATGATAGGGTTAATGCCGCTCCTACTGGGCACTGGCATTGGCTCTGACGTGTCAAAAAGAATTGCCGCGCCTATGGTCGGCGGCCTGGTCACCTCTTTTCTGTTAGAGCTTTTGGTCTATCCGGTAATTTTCTACCTCTGGCGTGGTCGGAGCCTACCAGAGGGTGAGGCAATAGAAATTCAGGAGACTGACAAAGCCGAAGTATAAGTTTGTGAGCGAAAAGTTGCGACAGAGATCAGGCTGGTAGGAGTTCTCTTGGGAAGATAAGAAGGTGAATAAAGAAGATATTAAATCGGATTAAATTAAGGAGGTAGGACATGTGAAAATCAAATAAGCAAAATCAGGAGTTTTGTTTCACTTAAATACTGGTAAACCATCAACCTCTTAAGTTGGAGGAAAAAGATGAAAAGGCAGATTGAATTGACCGTCCTTTTGATCTTGGCGCTATTCATATTGGAGATTTTTCCGAGCTCGGTTTTAGCCGATCAGAAAGTTGAGGAAAAACTCTCAGAGGCTAAGTCCATAGAAGAAGCTGCCTCATATGACGAGATGTTAGAAATCCTGAGGCACTATTTTACCATCCGGGATCTTTTGGCACACGATAAGACGGATAGAGTGGCACAGCAGGCCAAACAGATGTCGGAGCGTCTCGACAAACTGATTAAAGGTCTTCAAGAGATTCGTGCTGCCTCGGGCAGTCTAAAGGCTGAAGACCTAAGGCAGGCAAGAGAAGGGTTCTCTCCTCTGTCTAAGGCGGTGCTGGACTATGTGAAAGAGTTCGGATTCTCGGGTGACGCTTATTGCTTCTACTGCGGCATGGCAAAGGATAGCTGGCTGCAGGAACACGATCAAGTGGGAAATCCCTATTATGGC
>CAYFQZ010000454.1:0-6125 GCA_964345305.1 uncultured Ignavibacteria bacterium
GTGGCTCGCGCCAGCAGGGGATTCGCGAGAAAGACCAGAGGAAGAATAAAGGGAAAAAGGGACGTTTCCTCGGACTTAAACGATCGCATCAGAAAAATGTATATGAAAAAGAGGCTGGCTATTCCTATCAAATGCCCGATCAAGGGTATGGACACAAAGGGGAGGAATCGAAAGATCAAATAGGTGGCAGCCAAAAGAAGCGTGTAAAGGGGAGAAGTTGTGGCGTTGACCCTCTCTCCTTTGTTGAACACGTATCCATTTCCGCTGACCAGGTTCTTTGCATATGAATAGAAAATGTAACTGTCATCCTCCTGTATATTCCAGTATCCATAAAGTGCCAGCAGGAGGATGATTGATACGCCGGCCAACGTAGCTACGGAAAGACGTCGTTTTCGCGTCGGCACGATGCTGTTGAAATCGGCTATTCTCCTTTAATCCGACAAGACATGCTGGGTTTCAGCGCGTAGCCGGATACTGGGCCGCTTCATGATTACGCTGGCTAGGTTTGTCCATTTTCACCTGCGTCCCCAGAACAGAGCCATGCAGCCAATAACTTGCACGCTGTTTTGCCGAAAGCGTTTTGACAGTTCCTTTCTTAGATCTTCAAGATCGTCTTCAAGGTTTGTGAATACCCCTCTCTTGTTTAGACGGCTCGTTACCCACTGGGCGACCCGGCTCTTCCTGACTCCCTTATTCAATATCGTACAGCCGAAGAGAACACCGCCAGGATTCAGGAAAGGCTTCAGATGGTCAAATACAACTCCTTTGGCTCGCATTGTGCCCGGCAAACAATGAAGCAGACCATTTATTGCCACCGAGTCGAACGGTTCAACATTGATGTTGATGAGTTCAAGGACGTCCTGACAGTGCGTATCGGGAGAATAACGTGATAATCGCTTTCCACTGATCTCAAGGCAACGGGTATTAAGGTCCATCAACACAAGCCTCGGCGAATCCTTTGGAAATCTGCAGTGATCCAGGAAATACCCGGTACCCACGCCCACGTCCAGATGGTTTGCAGTAACATGTTGATGATAAAGCTCCAGGAGACGCTGCGAAGGGCACTTCCATATGAAACGACACAAGAAGCCCAACACAAACAGATCGTAGACGAACAAGAAAGCTCTATTGTAAATGGTATATCCGGATTCTGCTTGTTGCGGGGAAGGGTCTGCCATAGTCATACCCTCATTTGATAAAAGTGTCTAGCCAAAACCTCAATTAGTGCCCAGCCACAAGACCTAGGTGTCGGGCGAGGCGCATAGTCAGAGAGAGAATAGGCTATATCTTAACAAATGCACTGATTAAAGGTGTCTTTTAAAGAAAGCAAGCTGATCGCCTACGCTTTCTTCGAAGTCATCTCCAATATAGATGTCGAAGTGACCGATGGGATAGCGCTTGACCTCTGCGTATTTCCTCAGTTCCTTTTCGGCTTCGGCGCCTATCGGAGCTAAGCTGTCACGATCACACGTGTGAATCAGAACTGGGCAACGGACATTTTGGATCTACTTATCAGGTCTGTATCCTTGTGACCGCAGAATGATACGAGCACAGGCTTCGTTTATGAAATCCTCCGAGGCAAGCTTTCCGTACCCCTCGTAAGCATCTGAAATCGGAAAGAAGGCCATAGTTCCGGGTTTCCCTACGATCGGTATTTTATGGGCAGAGAGACCGAGACGGGACCTCATCATATCACGTTGTCCGTGCACAAACAGGCGGAACATGTGACCAATGCCTACATTTTTCTTGTACATCTTTTCCGAGGCACGATGATCTAGCCCTGGACATTGCGCAACCACACAGGCAATGTTTCTATCTTTTGCAGCGATTATTATACCATGTCCACCACTTGCAGAGGTCCCCCACAGAGCAATTCTCGCCGGATCAATCTCCTTGAGGCAGCGAGCGTACTTGATCGCAGCAGTATAATCTTCTAACTGGTACTGAAACAATGCCAGTTGCCTGGGTTCGCCGTGGCTCTCTCCGAAATGCCGGTAATCGAACGCCAGCACTGCAAAGCCGGCTTCCTGGTAACGAATGGCATAACGTTCGAGGAGCATGTCCTTAGTTCCCCCAAAACCGTGCCCCATAACGACGCAAGGCACCGGGCGGGATAGACTCTCAGGCAGATACAACCATGCGGCTAATGCCGTTCCCTTGACGTGAAAGGCGACATTCTTTCTTGACCGAGGAGGTTTTGCAGCTCCTTTCACTGGCCTTTGCTTCGTCCTTTCTAGGGGCTGCTTGGAAACCGAAAGACCAGGGAGAAATGTCACAACTGCAACCTCCAGGACAAGAAGCCCAACCAGAATCCCAATGATCATTCCGATAACTTGAAGAATCGTCAGTATTGTGTCCATTCGCACTCTCCTAAAGTGTGGATCAGAAGCACGGGGTTCTTGACTTACTAATTCCCCCTCGCACCAGCAATCTCGCCTTCGAATTGCCTGATCAACTCCTCTTTACCCTGCCTCGCGAGCCATGAGGTTTCGATGCCTTGCAGTATGACCGAGATAGTCTCAGGACGAGAGAATCCGACTTTGGCTTCCAACGAAAGGTACTCCTCAGCCAGCGAATTCCCAAACATCTTTGGATCGTCGGTATTGATGCTCAGAGGAATACCTCGCTCGAAATAAAGACGCGCTGGATGCGCTTTGATAGACCCGATCACCTTGGTCCGCAGATTCGAGATGGGGCAGAGCTCAAGCGGAATCTGATGCTCGGCAAGGTAGTCGACCAGTTTGGGATCCTCCACCGCTCGTGTGGCGTGGCCGATCCGGTCTACCTGCAGGGCTCGAATCGCGCCCCAGATGCTTTCCGGTCCCGCGGCTTCGCCCGCATGCGCGCTGGTGCGAAAGCCCAGCTCGCGGGCCTGATGGAATACTCCTTCGAAGGCCTCCGGGGGAAATTCATTCTCCGATCCGCCGATTCCCACGCCGATGATTCCCAGGTTCCTCACTTCATTCACTGCTGCCAGCATCTGGGCTCCCCGATCTGGTCCGAAGTCACGAATCAGATCAGCCACCAGAGCGACTTCAATCTCCCTGCAACGATTAAGGCCGGTTCGAATCGCCTCTGTGAGACGCTGAGGCTCCAAGCCTCGCGACAGGTAATCGCCCGGCGAATAGAAAGCCTCGACATATCGGATGTTCTGGTGAGCCAGATCCTCCGCCACCGCCTGTGCGATGAACTCGAAGTCCTCGTACTGTCGCAGAAAGGTGTTTTTCCAAACCCAGGTGTCTATGAACTCGGAAAAGTTGCGATAGGTGAATTTCGCCGCAAGGCCATCCTCGGTGGGCACTGACGGGTCACCCCCGTACTTCTGCACCAGCTCCCACAGTGCTGCGTGCGGGATGGCACCTTCCAGATGAAGATGAAGCTCCACCTTGGGAATGCGCTCGAACCAAGAAGGATGGTGTCTGGTGTGGGGGTCCATAGCCAATTGTTTGAGGAACCTGGCGCTGATCGGAATTGTCCCTAACTTGCCGCTTAGGCCAGAAGAACACTCCTCTTAGCCCGCCGTCGAAGACTGTCATTTCTTCGAATAGACCACGTACTCAACAAGCAAAAGGAATAAGGGGAAAGCTATACTCAACAAGATTTGAGTATCCAAGCCAATGACGCATTGACCGTTGATCAGGCTCAGCGATCTAAACAACAGGAATATTATTATACCCAGAGACAGACTTTGGAGTATTCCAAAAATCCAAAAGGCTTTTGTGCTCATCACCTGCCTCCTTGACTTTGAGGATCAGAACAGTTTCAAGGGCGCGGGTTCCTGTTTCACTAGTCAACGATGCTCCACGAGAACGATCCGATTGGCTCGCTTTCAATTTCGATGGTATCTCCGATCTCGAGTGGGCCGACTCCCGAAGGGGTGCCGGTAAATATCAGATCTCCAGGGCGGAGCAGCCATATTTTGCTCAGTTCCACCAATAGTCTACCGATGCCGAATATCATGTTACCGGTATTCCCTCTCTGTCTTTCCGTTCCGTTGACCTTGCACCTGAAGGAGATGTTCCTCAAATCTAGCGACCCGTCATAGGGGATTAGATCACCTAGCGGAGCGCTTTGTTCAAAGGCCTTGGCAGCCTCCCAGGGCAACCCCTTTTTCTTCAACTCCCCTTGCACGTCCCGCAAGGTCAAATCCAGCCCAACGGTGATCGCGTCAATGGAGGAAAGTGCATCTTCTTCTGTGCAGGCTCTTCCCTCCCGACTTACTCTTACCACCATCTCAACCTCATGGTGCAGCTCGCTCCCATGCTTGGGAAAATGAATCCTTTCGCCGGGTGCAACCAGACACGACGCTGGTTTGATGAACACAACTGGTTTGGTCGGTACAATGTCAGACAGCTCGCGAACGTGTTCCACATAATTCCGGCCGATGCAGAAAACTCGCCTGAGATTAAAGTCATTCTTTAACATCTTTTAATCCTCTACGAAGAAGTGAGGCAACTAAGGGCCTGGCCTGTCCGTCAAACTCGGCCTGTCATACGCGGCTAATATATACCAGCATCCATGTTCGCGCAATCTACTATATCCAGACATCGTCTTCCGCGGTCAAATCGCCTCCTGCATTACCGGTGTTAACCGTTCCGGCAGGTTCGACGAGCATTATCTTGCATTCCTCTTTGGCAAACGGCTTGTGCTGGACTCCCTTGGGTACGACAAACATCTCCCCGGCCTTAAGGTCGACTTTGCCATCACGGAAGTCGATGCTCATCTCGCCGTCAAGGACGATGAAAGTCTCATCCGTATCATCGTGGCTGTGCCAGACAAAATCGCCCTGAAACTTAGCCAGTTTGAAATGGTAATCGTTCATCTGGGCAATAATCTTCGGTGAAAAATGCTCCGAGAACTTGGCCAGTTTCTCTTTCAAATTGATTGCCGAATGTTTCATATGTCCCCTCCAAGATCACAATGTCCTAACTGCTGTATCACCAGGCACCTCCGATGGGTCAGTTTATCGATTCATTGGCGTTTCCCTCTCTCTCGCATCCGGCGCACGCATTCAGCACCTAGCCTCTGGCAGGCGTCGAGCACTTCGGGCATTTGGTGAACCTTCCCCTTCTGATAGACTGAGACGCAAACGTCTCCCAAATAGATGCCGTGGAGCACCTCCACTGCCAGTTTCATCGGCTCGGTGATCCACTCCCCGTGCTTCTGTTCAGGGCGACCAAACGCACAAAGCACAACATAACCTTTTCCCTTGAATCGTTGGACATAGTCCGCATGGTTAAAATACGAGGACAGGCGATCTAGGAAACACTTCATCTGGGCAGATAGACCTTGCCAATAGACGGGAGTCGACCAGACAATCACATCAGCAGCGAGAAAGCGCTCCAACAGTCCGGGGAAGTCGTCGTCGCTTCTGGGATCCTCCCTTCGGCGGCTGTTGTCGCAGACTTCACCGATCGGGCGCACATGGTAATCATCGAGATATATCTTAGACGTATCCGCCCCTTGTTCCCTCGCCGCCGAAAGCAGCTTATCTGCCATGATATCGGTGTTTCCCCCTTTTCG
Organism: uncultured Ignavibacteria bacterium; assembly: GCA_964345305.1. Lineage (GTDB taxonomy): Bacteria > Zixibacteria > MSB-5A5 > MSB-5A5 > SM1-73 > SM23-73-3. Next base: position 5,524 of record CAYFQZ010000454.1, read on the forward strand.
GGGGCTCTCAATCAACGCCAACGCCGTGACGTCGGCTGTGCTCATGATCTGTCCTCCTAATGAGATGCATCACTGACTTACCTTAGGCGGGTCGGGTTGAGCGATTGGCTAGACGACTTAATATTCTCGGGAAGCATGAAAAAACAACGGGCTGCCATCTTCTCTTCTTGCGAACCGACATATTAGAATCCCAGGTCTTCGTTCACGATAATCACATGGATTCTATCTTTGTCTAGCTGTCTCTCGATGATCGACACCTGGCCCCAGATTTTCTCCTCCGTTATTTCGATGGTTGAGGCAGCAGGCGAAGTCTTGGCCATCTCCTTTAGTCGCTTGACGTTCAACGGGCATGCGACCTTCTTTATCCGGTCAATCGCGCCATCCAAGTTCTTGGTAATCTTGTTCTTTCCGACAATGATGATCACCTTTTTGGGGCCGAATGTTATCATGGCCACCCTGTTTCCTCTTCCGTCGACATTGGCTATTTGGCCCTCTTCAGTGACGGCATTGGAACTTGATAAGAAGACGTCGCAAGAGAACATCTTGATGTATAGTTCATAAAGCTGCTTTGAGTCTTTCAATTTCGTCCTATCGAGAAGCTC
>CAYFQZ010000455.1:0-5689 GCA_964345305.1 uncultured Ignavibacteria bacterium
CGTATATGAGTTAAAGAACCGTAGATTTTATAAAACTTACTGATTTCAGTGAGTTTTGCGGGCGTACACATAGAGGATTCGGCTACTCAAAGGTTCTGGTAGGGGACTCCGTGAGAATGGTCAGCCAGACATAAGACATGAGATGGAGATTTTTCATACCGCACCACTGGGAGCATGACTGTGCCGTATGGGAGGACGTGTATCTGTTGCCGGACGTCAAAGCATGGAAGGGTGAATCAATTTGGCTGACGGTCGATTCACTTGGCGTTTGTGAGAACGACGAGGAACGGGATAAAGCGCTTAACGATCTTGATGGGCGTGAGTTTACACTCGACAGAACAAACATGTTGGTGGCGGCCGAGGATTTTTCAAAGGATGAGCTAATAGAGTGGGTTAAAAAGTGGCTCATCGCAAACAGTCTACCGGTCACCGAACTTGCGGAGTCATCCCGGAATGAGTTCAAAAATACAAATCAGCATGCGAGGATAGTTGCCAAGCTCAAGGCGCTCCTGGAGAAGACTGACGACAAGACCGCCGACTGACCAGAAAATGTACTTGTGGTAGCTTCGCTCGGCAGGTAATTTGACGGACCTTGGATTGCAGTTCAGGAGCCTGGTGATCCTGACGATATGCACTTCCCGCGGGCTCGGAAGAGCCTCCATGGGGGGGGTTGGGGCGTATCCGAGATGAGGCGTTGGCACGGAAGCCTTTAAACTTGTAACAAAACAAGGGAGGTAAGTAATGAAAGAAAAACCCAAGAAGCTGACCACCGCTTTCGGAATCCCGGTGGCTGACGACCAGAACAGCTTGACCGCTGGTGAACGCGGCCCCGTACTGATGCAGGATGTTCACCTGCTGGAGAAATTGTCGCACTTCGACCGGGAACGCATTCCGGAACGGGTGGTACATGCAAAAGGAGCGGGAGCATACGGCTACTTTGAGGTTACCGCAGACGTCACCAAATACACCAAAGCCCACTTTCTTTCGGAGGTGGGCAAGCGCACCGAAGTATTTGTTCGTTTTTCGACTGTCGGCGGTGAGAGGGGTTCAGCAGATGCCGCGAGGGATCCACGCGGCTTCGCAATCAAATTCTACACCGAGGAGGGCAATTATGATTTGGCCGGCAACAACACGCCGGTATTTTTCATCCGGGATCCACTCAAGTTCCCTGACTTCATCCACACCCAGAAACGGCATCCCGCGACCAATCTGCCCGATCCGGACATGTTTTGGGACTTTCTCTCTCTCACACCCGAATCCATCCATCAGGTCACCATACTTTTCTCGGACAGGGGAACGCCTGCCACCTATCGCCACATGAATGGCTACAGCAGCCACACCTTCAAATGGTATAACCATAAGGGCGAGTTTTTCTGGGTGCAGTACCATTTCAAAACGGATCAGGATATCAAGAATCTGACCCGGCAGGAATCGTTGCGGCTCTGCGGCGAAGATCCGAATCACGCCACTCGCGACCTACACGAGGCTATCGATCGTGGCGACTTTCCCTCTTGGACGCTTGAAATGCAGATACTGACGCCAGAGAAGGCTAAGGATTTCCCCTGGGATATATTTGACATCACCAAAGTCTGGCCGCATGGAGAGGTCCCGCCCATCAAGATCGGAAAGCTGGTGCTGAACCGCAACCCGGTCAACTACTTCGCAGAAGTGGAACAGGCGGCCTTCTGCCCCGGAAACGTTGTTCCCGGCATCGCCGTATCACCCGACAAGATGCTGCAGGCAAGAGTCTTTTCTTACCATGATACGCACGTCCATCGACTTGGGCCCAACTATCATCTGATTCCGGTCAATGCGCCCAAGCACGCTCCCGAAAACAGCTACCAGCGTGACGGGTTCATGCGTGTTGATGACAACGCAGGTGGCGGGCCCAACTACTGGCCCAATAGCTTCGGGGGACCGGGTCCAGACCCAAAGGCCGGCGAGCCTCCTTTTGATCTTTCGGGAAAAGCAGGTCGCTATCCCTTCAAGCATCCCAAAAACGACTTTGTGCAGGCAGGCACTCTCTACCGCAAAGTCATGTCAGACCAAGATCGGGAGCACTTGGTGGGCAACATTGTGGATCATCTGGGCAAGGCACAGAAGCGCATCCAATTGCGCCAGACAGCTTTGTTCTACAAGGCAGACAAGGATTATGGTAGCCGCGTAGCCGAGGGAATAGGGCTGGATGTTAATGAAGTCAAGCGCTTGGCGGACATGTCTCAGGAACAGAGGGCTAAGGCTACCGAGCAGTGAACCTATTCCCAGCTTTGCCGTACTATCATCAAATGATGGCCGGGTCAGTGGGGCCCAGCCTCGTATTTTGGCGACAAGGCTCCTGAGTCTGTTCTTTTGTCAGGTGCTCGGACGAGGCCGTCTGGGCGCGGGTCACCTGATCTGCAAAGCAATTCACATGGATTGAATTCAAACGAAAGGTCAACCACCATGGCCAGGCTTTACAATAGATTCTGGGTAGCCGTGACAACGGTGTTGTGTGTTGTGTTTGCTGTATTATTCTTCCCTGCAGTACAACGGAAATACGGGTTCACGGTATCGCTACTAATGACACTTCTGGGGATGCTTCTCATCTGGGCTAATTATCTTATCCGTGCTTACATCTTTTCGAGCAAAACAGAGGAGGAATCTGAAAAGTCAGGAGCCCCGCCCTCCTGACCACATTGCTTTGTCAGGTGCTCGGACTGACTCGTCTGGGCGAAGTGCACCTCTTCAACGAGGTTTTTGGATTGGTGCACGCAAACCACATAATCGGTATCAGGTGACAAGGGGAAATGCATGCCAAAGACCGTGAAATACGTAACCAAGCTGACACCAGACGAGTGTCTGCAGCGGCTCAAGTCTCAGGCGGTCCGGCGTGCTCCGTGGGAGGTGTTCCGTGCTTATCCGAAAGGCACAGTGTTCCGCAAAATCCAAGGGAGCTCCTTCGTCCTTCGAGCCTCTCTGGGAGGAACCCTGGTGAACTCCTTCGAGCCTGTGTTCCGCGGTTCGCTCGACGCGCATCCCCACGGGACCCTGATTCGCGGCGAGTTCGGCCATCACCGCGGTGCAAAGGGCTACATGACATTCTGGATCGTTTTCTGTGCGGTTCTGCTTGCAGGTTTCTGCGCAGCGGTCATACGCGATATCGCTACCGGCCGCGCGTCGGCCGAATCCACACCTTATTTAGGTGTGGTGATCGGTGCATTACTTCTTGTCTTGGGCTGGGGCCTCAGGCGAGTGGGAGCAGTGCTGGGCGCAGGGCAGAGGACCGCGCTGGAAAACTTCTTGCGTTCGAGGCTGGAAGCTCAGGAGACGGAAGAGAGGAATGCCGTGATCTACAAAGGATTCGAGATTCTTCCGGCTTCACGGAAGCCGCCCGGACAAAATCGCTGGAGATTAGAGTTCATCCTTAAAAAATACAATGAGAAAGGTGAGATAACACTGGAAAAGACGTGTATCGCCGAGAATTTCTTCAAGACAAAAAAGAAGGCGGACAGCTGCGCGATTGGATTAGCCAAGCTCATAATTAACAAAGAGGTTCCCAGCGCAATCTTGGAGGATACCTGACCTATCTGAATAACCGCTGCAGTCTCGCAGATCCAGCCTGTCCGCTTTTCTGCTGAAAGCGGGTTGAGGATAAATTCGCGAGACTGCCTGGGCAAAAGGATCGTAAACCACCTTAATCGGGCCAAAGGGCCTTGGGGATGGTTGTCTGACAAAGTAAAGATAGGCGCTGCAGCCGGCCTCACTGCTGCTTGCGCAGGTGGCGTAAAGCGCCAAGCCGAAGAGGTGCAAGCCATGCGAGTTCTGGTCATTGGGGGGACGGGTTTGTCGGGCCCACACGCGGTCCTCCGCCTCCTGAATATGGGACATGAGATAGCCCTGTTTCATCGGGGTCAAACCCAGGCCGACTTGCCGGATAAAATTCAGCACATTCTGGGCGATCGTCAACACCTGGGAGATTACGCAGAGGAATTAAGGCGTTTTGCTCCTCACGTAGTGCTGGACATGATTCCCGCTGCCGAGGATGATGCCCGCAGCGTCACGGACACGTTCAGGGGCATCGCGCAGCGGATCGTAGCGATTAGCAGCCAGGATGTCTACCGTGCTTACGGTAAGCTTATCCGCATCGAATCTGGTCCTCCAGAACCTGTTCCTCTGACAGAAGACTCGCCGCTGCGTACCAGGCTGTATCCATACCGAGGCCAGGTGACACCAGACCATCGCGCCTATCATTACGAAAAGATTCTGGCTGAGCGAGTCTTCATGGGCCACCCGGAACTGCCGGGGACCATCTTGCGGCTGCCAATGGTATACGGTCCAAGGGACCAACAGCACCGGCTGTTCCAATACCTGAAGCGGATGGATGATAATCGCTCAGCCGTATTGCTGGACGACGGCCTGGCACGCTGGCGTTGCGCCAGGGGTTATGCAGAGGACGTTTCCACTGCCATCGTTCTGGCTGTCACCGAACAGCGTGCACAAGGTCGGATTTACAACGTGGGCGAGAGGGAGGCCCTCTCCGAGGCTGAGTGGGTCAAAGTGATTGGGAGGGCAGCCGGATGGGAGGGAGAGATCGTCACTGTCCCGAAGGACCGTCTGCCCGAACACTTGGTGGTACAGTACAACACGGATCAACACCTGGCAGTCGACACGACTCGAATACGGCGCTAGCTGGGATACGAAGAACAAGTGTCTCGCCAGGAAGCGCTGCAGAGAACGGTTGAGTGGGAGCGAGCACATCCCCTGGAACAGGTGGATGCCAAGCTCTTCGACTACGCAGCCGAAGACACGCTCTTGGCGGAGATCAGGCGGGATGATAGCTAGTAAGTACATGCAGTAGGCGAAGCTGGGATACTCTGCGGAAACCATACAATCAATGGTTGGACGGCTTCACAGCACCTTCGACAGATGAGCCGATGTTATTCTTGTACTGGCAGATAAGGACAATGTGCTAATGGTGTTCAAACTTGTCGCTTTTGTTGTTGCTACGGCTGGAATCATCTACATATCCCGCACGTCGCTACGAAGCCGTCGTTCCCACGGTTTCTACCGTTTCTTCGCCTGGGAATCAATTCTGGTATTGGTTCTGTTAAACTTAGATTATTGGTTTCATGAACCGTTCAGTGCATACCAGATACTTTCCTGGCTCCTGCTGATCGTCTCTTTGTTTTTGGTCATTCAAGGATTTCAATTGTTGCGTACCGTAGGAAAACCCGACAGGAAGCGGAATGATCCGTCGTTGGCAGGTATTGAAAAGACAACCGAATTAGTGACGGTCGGTGCATATCGCTACGTTCGACATCCTCTCTATAGTTCACTACTATTTCTAGCTTGGGGGGTGTTTTTCAAACAGCCTTCTTTGGTAGGCGTTTGCTTGGCCGTTATTACGACTCTATTTCTCACAATAACTGCGAAGACAGAAGAAGCTGAGAATATAAGCTTTTTTGGTGCTGCATATCAAGATTACATGAAACGAACCAAGATGTTTGTCCCCTTTTTGTTCTGAGGACTTTGCTTCCTGTGAGTGTTCTGCACCAAAGGGAGTTGAGAATTTGCCGTGGGGAATTAAAATGAAACTAAACAAATTCATCTTCAGCTGCCTCTTCTTGCTTCTCTTCTGTCTTACCACATCCTGCCAGCGAAAAGCAGACATTTCGATAGCCGTAAAAAGTGGAAGAGTGAGCGATAGGGT
>CAYFQZ010000456.1:0-3006 GCA_964345305.1 uncultured Ignavibacteria bacterium
ATAAGACTTTACGATATTTGCCACCGTCTCCCTGATTCACCCAGATCGCTCCAATTCATTCCCGAGTGAATGGGTGATGCCTTGGCTAGTTCCTCGAAAATCTGCGCGGGCGAGGCATAATCGAAATCATGTCCCATGGCCTGCGCTAACTTGCAGATGATATCCCAATCAGCCTTGCAGCCGGCCAGCGGGCCAAAAGCCTTGGTCAGCTTCTGAATCCTTCTCTCCGCATTGGTAAAGGTTCCGTCTTTCTCTGTGAAAGATGTCCCCGGCAGAACCACGTGGGCCAGCTCAGCAGTTCCAGTCAAGAGAACGTCCTGCACCACAAGGAAACTGAGTTTCTCCAGCGCCTCCTTCACTTGCTTTCTATCGGGATACTCGCCCATCGGATCGGCGCCAGTGAGATAAAGAGCTTTCACGTAACCCTTGGCGGCCGCCTGCAGCATGCCATTGAAATCTAATCCCGGCTTGCTTGGAACCTTAGTTCGCCAGACCTCTTCGGTCCGGTTTACGGCGCGCTGGTCCGAGAGTGCCACATATCCTGGAAGTCTATCCGGCAAAACCCCGGAGTCCATCACCCCCTGCGAGTTGCACTCGGTCCAGAGTAGATTCACCCCGCACGCATCCTTGCCCTGATGCCCCGACGATCGCAGCAGATCACGCAATCTCTCCACAAGCTGCAAGTTGTCGGGGTGCTCAACTATCCGCTTGCCGCAAAGGATCAACACACTCTCAGCTTCTTTCAGGGTCTGAGCCAAACGCGCGATCTGCTCTGCAGCAATTCCGGACGCGCTGCCGGTTTGTTCTGACTTCCCCCCGAGCTTTTGCAGAATGGCGTCCAGAAAGGCTTTTTCTTTGCCCTTCTCATAGATCAACTCATCTTTGGCAAAACGAGCCAGACGACTCTTCTCAGGATTGGCCACAACGAGGGCATTCCCCTTCCGAACCGATTTGATCACCCTGAGATTGACTATGGGATGCTCCGTTTCTAGGTCACAGCCGAAAACGAAAATCAGCTTTGCCCTCTCAATGTCTTCGATTGAGTTTTCCATCCCCACAGGTTTGCCGTTTGAGTCCAAAGCGGGCAGAAGACTCTTTGAATTCACGCGACAATCTACATTATTCGTCCCCAGCACGGTTCGGAAGAACTTCTGAAGAACATAGTTGTCTTCGTTGGTCAGCTTTGATGATCCGACGCCGTACACCGAGTCAGGGCCAAATTGCTCCTTCGCCGCTTTCAATTTGGAGGAGACCAGTTCAATTGCCTCGTTCCAATGAGCAGGCTGCAGCTTTCCGTCTTTCCTGATCAGAGGATGCTTAAGCCTGTCTGGATGGTTGACGAATTCGAATCCGAATCTGCCCTTGTCACACAAGAATCCTTCGTCGACAGAATCGTTTCTGCGAGAGGTGATGCGGTATATCTCATCGTCCTTTGACCACACATTGATATTGCACCCGTCGCCACAGAGCGAGCAGACCGACGGCGTCTGTATAAGCTGCCAGACTCTGGTCTTGTACCTGAATGACTTCGACGTAAGGGCGCCCACGGGGCAGATCTCGACCACGTTACCCGAATAGGGATTATCCACCGGTATGTCGGGAAGGACATTGATCTCCGACTTGGATGCTCGACCGAAGGTGCCTAAATCGGTCTCTCCGGCGATCTGGTGGATAAAACGGACGCATTTCCGGCAGAGAATGCAGCGATTCATGTTCCTTACAATCTGTGGCCCCACAGACAGATCATCATATTTGGCCTTGGCATCGACGACGAATCTTCTCTTTTCCTCCACATGCCTGCTTCTGTCGGAACCGTGCTTAAACACCAGGTTCTGCAGCTCGCACTCCCCGCCTTTGTCGCAGACAGGGCAGTCCAGCGGATGATTTATCAGCAGAAACTCCAAAACGCCTTTTCTTGCGGACTTGACTTTCGGGGTATCCGTCATGACCACCATTCCCTCAGTCACAGGAGTGGCGCAAGCGACCTGCGGCTTCCACATCTTCTCCACTTCCACCAGACACATGCGGCAGGCACCCACCGCCTCCAGTTTATCGTGATAGCAGAAGGTAGGAATCTCTATGCCCAGCTTCTCGGCTGCCTTCAGAATGGTGGTGCCTTCCTCCACCGTCACTTGCTTTCCATCTATAGTCAGACTTACCATCCGTTCAATCCGTCCTACGGACGCCCGTCTGGGCGCTCAATCCGTTGACAGTTGTCTCCGTTTAATCCGTTCAATCCGTTGACGACTCTACACGAATCTCTCTCCCAGATCAACCATACACTTCTTGTGTTTTATGTGATACTCATATTCATCCCGAAACTTCTCGATCGAGCTGATGATCGGAACCACCGCCGCGTCTCCCAGCGGGCAGACGGTGTTGCCGGCAATGTTGGCGCAGATGTCCCGCAGAAGCTCTATGTCTTCCTCTCTTCCCTTTCCATTCTCGATTCTCCCCATGATCTGTCTGATCCATCTGGTGCCCTCCCTGCAGGGAACGCATTTGCCGCAGGATTCGTGCTCAAAAAACTTGGAGATGCGATAGGCTACCTTTGCCATGCAGGTGGTCTCATCCATCACGATGGTGGCGCCTGATCCCAGAAGCGATCCCGCCTCGTACAGGGAGTCGAAATCCATCTTCACGTCGATCATATCCGCCGTCAGGACCGGTGTCGAGACTCCTCCGGGAATCACCGCTTTCAACTTACGATCACCCCTTATTCCCCCGCCGTGCTCATGGATCAATTCTCTCAACGGAGTTCCCATGGGCAGCTCGTAGTTGCCTGGCTTGTTCACGTGACCCGACAGGGAGAAGATCTTGGTGCCGGTGCTTTTGGGCATTCCTATCTTGGCGTACCATTCGCCCCCGTTCAAGACGATGTGTGACAGATTGGAAAGGGTCTCTACGTTATTTATCACCGTCGGGTTCTTATATAATCCAACCGCTGCAGGGAATGGCGGCTTGAGCCTGGGGTTGGCCCTGTTTCCCTCCACCGATTCCATCAAC
>CAYFQZ010000457.1:0-7895 GCA_964345305.1 uncultured Ignavibacteria bacterium
GCCAGTCTGGATAGAGAGACTTCCGCCCTCGACAGTTAGGTTCTGTCACTCATTATGAGCGACTTCCCAAGACCTCCTTGATCATGGTGATTGCCCTTATCCCGTTATCGCGATGAACCCACAAGTCCACGATTACTATTGGCAGCACTCCCGCTGTAGCAAGCGGGCTCTTTCCGTTAGCCACTGAACGATTTTCAGAGGTGCTACCCTCCTTAACTCGTTCCCCTTCATAGTGGGGCGGCAGATCGTATGAACGATCCTCTCCCCATCAGGGTTTTCTCTATCTCCTTACGGAGCCCCGAAGCCGGTAATTCCACCGGGGTTTTCGAATGACCCGAGAACCAGGGTCATATTCCAAGTTTTCAATCAGCGTCTTGCAAAGAACCTATAACATACTAGAAAAATCTGGGTCTTTAATCTTTTCTCCCCTGCCAGTAAGACTTTTCTCCCCCAAGTATCTATGCAGGATTGGGCGATAATCCAGTTAGAACCTCGATATAATCTATTCACGCGCGCACAGCGGGTGCGTGGCACGATCCTTGCATATAGCAATGTATGCCAAGTGAAAGTTTTCTCCCCTTATAGGGGAGGCGACAAACCAGCTTCCACTTCCCGCTGCGTTTGCAGAAGGAGATCTAGGGACTGTCCCATCTCCAGAAGGGAGGACACATACCCATCCGACCACTCATCTCCTCGGGGGTAATCAGCTAGGAGAGCAATCAGTTCTCGAATGTCCTCGTACCGATTATCAACCGAAAGCTGTGCAAGCGTATGACTAACCATAGGGAGAGTCTCCCTTGGGCTAATCTCGGCCAACTTCACCAGTTGAGTGAGAGTCACGACGCCTCCTTCTTCCCCTTCTTCTTGGTCTGCCCTTCCTTTTCGATCAGGGATGCAAGCCGTGTACGCTCACGCTCGGCACCCTTGCCCTTTCCGAATCGCTTGTCGAGCAGGGCAAGCTGATCCTGATGGGAACGCTCCGCCCTTGCAGCAGCACGAGCTTCAGCCTCTCCCCGACGAATCTCGGGGCGACCGTGGGAATTCATACGGGTAGGCATTACTTCCCCTTCTTTCGGCTGCGAGTACGACGCACCTCACCCTCTCCGAGTTCCGCCACACGAGCATAGTCGTGAGCAGCCTCCAGGGCAGCGTCGTCGTCGCCAGGGACACGAACATCGAAACGGGTCACATTCCCGTCGGGGTCAGTATGCTTGAACGTCCGATCTCTCATCGTTTCCTCCGGTTTCATTCTCTCTATAACATTCTAGAAAAATCTGGGTCTTGAACTTTTTCTCCCCCTGTCAGGCAAGGCTGGCACGAGGATTGCATATAGCAAAGTATGCCAACATACTTGTGTGTAAAAACGAAGTTTTTCTCCCCTTTTGGGGAGCGGTGGTTAAACCGCGTCCCCTCGGGGGTTGGGGAGGGTTACTCCCCGGCGTTGTCGCCCGCGTCCTCGCCGTCGTTGTCTCCGGCATCGTTCGCGTCGTCATCGGCGTTGCCCTGCGGCTCACCGTCACCATCCTCACCCGCGTCCTCACCCTCGGCGTCGGCCTCCTCGGCCTCGGCGTTCAGTGCAGTCAGGATCTCCTGCACCTTCGGGAGTCGGGATTCCAGAATCTCGACCACCTCGGTAAAGGCGGTGAGCGGAACCTTCGCGGGCTTCGCGCCCTTCCCATCGGCCACGCGCCACTGGACCGTATCCGGGTCACCGATCACGTTGCCGTCATCGTCACGAGGGGCCTCCAGGCCGATGGTGCGATCCACCATCTCGTGCGCCTCGTAGTAAGGCTTCGGAGCCTCGGCAGCGGTGAAGCCCTCGTCGGCGTAGTGACGGAGACGAGTGACGTACTCCTCGAATTCCGCGAGCGGAACGACCTGGGCACCGGTGCCCTTGCCCTTGTTGACGGAGAAGATCACACAGGGGATCTCCGCCTTGCCACCCTCGGGCAGCGGGCGCTCACGAAGCGCGACCTTGATGGAATTGCGGACACGAGTGGTAACCGACTCGTCGGTTTCCTCGGCCAGCGAGATCTTGCTGAAGTCCATTTTTCCTCCAATGGACGTGCCCCGGATGGGGCGGGAATCATGTTCGGCGTTGCCGCCACCGACGGTATAACCCACCGGATTTTTTTGGGTAGCGTTTGAGCGCCGCCCCGGCTTCGGGGTCTGCCCCTCTCGGAGCATTCAGCCGTCTGCCGTCACTCCAACTATAACATTCTGAAAAAACTTGGGTTGCTAAGGTTTTCTCCCCACAGACAGGAGGATGATTCAAAACTTTTCTCTCCAAACTCATGTACGTTGGCACGCTATATGCATATAGCAAGGGCGTGCCAGTGTGAATGTAATTCTTTTCTCCCCGAAGGGAGGTGCGTGCGATGCTGCACGCCTCTCTGCGTTCTTGTCGGGTCATCAGTGACTCCACCAACAAACGAAAACCAGCCAGAAGATTCCGGCGAACATCGCGAGGTCAGCCAGTAGGGCAAAGACCATCAGGGTCGAGCGGTGACGCAGCATCCACTCGAAAGTCTCGTGCCCCAGGGTTCGGATTACGAAGCGGTCGATCATTTCCATTCTCCGGTTTCGGGATGACGGTACTGGATCTCGGTTGCACCACGCTCCGCGCCCCATCGAAGGGGAGAGTAGGGATCGTCCCCTATGCAGGTTGATTCTCCCTCATAGAGAGTCTTTCCCTGCGGGTTGCGAAGTCGGAACATGACGGGGCAGTCACCCGGAACAAGATCGGCAGCCTGTAGGGCTTCCTTTCCGATCCAGGTCGTATCACCAGGAAACAAGGGCGGGACTTTGCCTTCGCCCATACCAATGGCAGAGTTCTTGCCAACCCCGTCTACGAAGTCTCGTGTGATGCGCCACATTTTGGGCCTCCGTTCTCATTGAACCTATAACATGCCAGAAAAACTTGGGTTATTAACCTTTTCTCCCCGGTGGACACACATTGGCACAGTGTATGCATATGGCAAGGTATGCCAAGCAAAGCTTTTCTCCCCGAAGGGAGGAGGTTTACTCTACTACCTGCTGCCAGCCACGAAGTCGAACAGCAGCAGGATCCTCTTCCTCATCGAGAAGCTCCATAGCAAGCCGACGAGCAGCCAACTCCGTGTTGACCTCCTCGATCTTCTCCTCCAGCTTTCGCGCGAGTGCTTCGATCCTCGGCAGGAAAGCAGAAAGAACCTTTCTGATCTCCGAATCGGCGTCGTACTCGCGTTCCAAATGGGCCGCGAAGTCCTCGACTGGAACGCGCCACTCCAAAGCCGTTTGGAGCACACGCACATCTCGATACGTTTCGTCACGCTTGATTGCGTAGACGACCTCTCCGTTCTCGTTGATCCTGGCAGTTTCGCGGATCAAATCCACGACACCATCAGGAGGGGGACCGGGCCTCACACCCGAGCCCGGTAGAAGTGGGAGTGCTCCGCATGGCCGGAACCAAGGTAGATCACCTTGCCCTTCTTGCGGTTGGCGCTCATCTCGCGCAGCTTGCTCGCCACCTGACGAACCCTGCGGGAATTGCCATTGTCGTCCGTCTGGAGATCACCACCGTAGACGTAGAACGCCACCTGACGAGCGGAGAAAGAATCCTTGGGATCCCTCCGCAGAACCGTCAGGATCTCCTCTTCCAGATCGATCTTCTGTGCCATGCTCGCAACTCCTTGTGGAAGTCTTATAACCTGCGAAAAAAGTTTGGGTACACTAAAGAGCGTAGATCATCCAGGCGAAGCCTAAGAGGGCCACCGGAACCAAAAGCCCAGCGAAGATCAAATCATAGATGATCGGTGGAATGTTCCTCATGTTGCCTCCGCATTACACCTATAACATTCTAAAAAAACTTGGGTCTTTAAACTTTTCTCCCCACGCACACATGCAAATGTTTTCTCCCCTCCCCTTTCGGGGAGGCTCATCCCATCAGCGCCATGACGAAGATCAGGATGAACGCCACACCCAAGAACCCAAGGGCTTCGGACAAGCCCGCGCGCATACGGACCATGCCTTTCATCGGTCAACTCCACAGGCTGCCTTGAAACGCTGCCAGTCGAAATTGTAGTTGAAAGAGCTACAGACCTGGGCGATCGCAGAGAACACCTGCAACTTGGTAGGGTTATCCGGCAAATCTCGGATGGCAGTTGCGAGGGCTTGGAAATGGCGACGAGTCATTAGTCACTCTCCTTGTAGTGTAGATCCCAGCAGGCTCCCTGACATGATTCGGGGATCTCACATTTACTGTGATGACCCGGAACCGCCGAAGCCTTATCAGAAAGTCTTTCTCGGCTCACAACCTCTAAGACCAGAGCCGTTTTGCACAAAAATCAAACACGGTGGGATACCCCCTAGAGGACTCGAACCTCTGACCTCAGGATTAGGAATCCTGCGCTCTAATCCAACTGAGCTAAGGGGGCTCGCACAGTCGGCTAGTCGTCGTCGCTTCTACTCGACCCGCTGCTGCTGCTGGTCCTCCAGGCGATCCAGACCCCGACAACATAGCCGAAATTGTACCACCCTCCGGTGTTGCAGACCTCGTAGACCCCAACACCATCCCAGAGGAGGGAAGCAAGGAAGGTCCAGAAGAGCAGGAACCCGTGGAACAGGCCGCTCCATCCACCAGCCTCGGAAGAGCAAGTACCGGCGTCTGCGTAGTCGGTTGGAGTGAGCCCCGTGGAGAGCCCAACAGTGAGCAGGACGACAAGAACAGCAATCCACATCAGCAATCGCATCAGGAATCTCCTTCCTCGGTGTCCACTACCACTATAACATTCCAGAAAAATTTGGGTCTTGAAACTTTTCTCCCCTGACAGTAGGCACATTGGCATGGTGTATGCATATAGCAATGCATGCCAAGTAAAAGTTTTCTCCCCAAATTCTATCGATCATTCTGATCGACACCATCGCCATAAGGACCGATGTAGGGCTTGGAACCCTTACCGCCCTTGCCGTCCAAGCCAGGACGATCGTACACCCTTTCGGTGATATTCAGAAGATGCCACCGACGAGCAAGCACAGCTTCGACTGCATCGTGAAGCTCATTCTCCAACTCTTCAGCTTCTTTCAGGGAGAGATCCAGTTGGCCGGGAATGTCCACCTTCACACTTACGCCTGTGGGCGAGGTATGGGTATGAAACACCGCTCCGGGAGTCAGACACTTGCGAGACATTCTTTCTTCCTAGCTGTAGATATGAAGCAGAACAATCAGTGTAGACCAGCCGCACAGAAAGCCTGTACCGAACAGAAAACACCTTTCGAGAAAGACGAGGAATTTCTTTACGGACGCATTTGTACGTTTGAGACTTTCGATGGAACTATTCATCCGGGTATCCCTCCGGGACATGAACGGTATCAGCCACAACACTTCATCGCAGGGTCGAGCAACCCCGAGATCACCGGTTGTTTCGTTTTCTTTCTTCCGGCGCTTAACCAGAGATTCCAGGCTGTCCAAGTAGCTGTTGGTCGGGGGTTCCATCATTCACCATCCAGGGAGCGCCGGATCGCATCCTTCTTGCGGGAAGAACGAGTCTTGCGCTTATCCTTCTGCTTCTTGTGGACCTTGGTAGTTAGCTCACGAATCCAACCAGCCGACGAACCACCGTTGGAGAAGTGAGCATCACGACGCACAGAGGCATCATGCTTCAGAGCATCCACAGCCTTCTTGTTGGCGTGGTTGTTCTTTCGACTTCCCTTCCGGCTCTTCCGGCGTCCCATTGGATTCTCCTCACACCCTCTATAACATACTCAAAAAAAATGGGTTATTAAAGTTTTCTCCCCAAAATAATGAAAGTTGGCACAGAGTATGCATATAGCTATGTACGTACCTAAAGTTTTTCTCTCCTAAGGGAGATCATCGTAAATGAGCCAGCGCATCATTCCTCCTCTTCTTTCTTTTCCCAAAGGGAATCGGCTTTGATCTTCTGGATCCTCTCCAGTCGTTCCGTCCGAAGCGTCCGCGCGTATGTATCGACGGCGAGGGCTACGAAAGTAGTCGTGATCGCCACCAACACAAAGACGAGAACGTAAGTCGCGGTCATCGCGGCCACTCCTCACCATCCCACCCATCATCCCAGGGCCAGATGTAGTCCTCGTTGAACTCGCAGGGGAACACCTCGGCTTCGTGGTTGATAACCTCGTATGCCTTGAAGTCCACGAACCAGAGATCTGCGTCCAACCGCTCGGTGGACAGACGAGCCTTCAGACCGGCTGCGTTCTTCACCCGGTACTCGTTTGGACCCACGCACTCCCACTCTTCGGGATCGTAGACGGAACCATGCGACTCCCCGCCCGCCCACGTCTCTTCGACAGAGTAGAGCAGGCCCGACTCCGTATCTGCCATGAAGCAGAAGTCCCCTTCGTAAAGCCCTTCGGAAGCCTCTTGGGGAAGCTGCCACCAGTGATCACGGAAGTCCTCGGAACAGAGGTCTGTGGACACGGGCTGCGCACACGCAACCAGGGGAGTCAGAAACGCGAACCATCGGGGAAGCATCACGAATCCCGCAGCTTACGAGTGGTGGCGTCGGAGTCCTTTCCGAACAGCTTGCGCATCTTGTCGTACCCGGCATCGTTGAGCATCGGGGTGCCGTTGACCCATTCGATGTGCTTGTTGGGGATAGCGGAAGCGGCCCGCTTGTCTCCGTGGTTGACGACGGCTCGGTAGTAGTGCAGCATTTCAGCCTCTCAATTCCAACCCGTATCCCGCTGTAGGATGCAAGCTGTGGTGAAGTCGAAACCATCCGGGTCTTTGGCTACCTTGCCCCAGAGGATGTTCCACTGGAGAGGAACCCAGAAGGGTCTGGCAATGGGAGGGGCAACCAGCCGACTCCAATCACCAGGATTCAGAAGATCAATCATCGATCCCAAGGGATTTCTCCAGGGAGTTCCAGGCAGACGCCGTTTCCCAGGGTTCATCGGAAGGGGGTTCATCCCAGGTGTCCGCGACCACCAACTCGGTCGTTGCGTCCGCGTAGGGATCCGGGTCGGAAACCGTGTCCCATCCAAGGCCGACAATGGCGAGGATTGCAACGGCAAGGATGGTCAGAACGATGATTGCGATTCCAGCAGACATTACATGTCCTCCACTCAACCTATAACACTCTGGAAAAACTTGGGTCTTAAAGTTTTTCTCCCCAAACGCTCATGCATAAGTGAGCGAATCTTTTCTCTCCACTCACGTATAATTGAATGGCATGACATATGCATATAGCAACCCGTGCCAACAAGTTTTTCTCCCCGTAGGGAGTTACTATTTCTTTATTCCAAAAATATTGTGAAAGAGCTTGCTGTCGCTCGCTGACAGAACCCTTTGTACCTGCTGGAATCGAATCACGGGCGGGATGTATTGCGAGGCATGTGCGCGTGAGATCGACCGCTTCCCTGCTGATGGTGGCCCAAGGGAGCGCAGTACGAGGGATTCCCTGGTATGTATGGCGACGTTGTGCGTGTGCGTCTCGCCGGTGAACAGCCGGAAAAGAAAAGCGAAGAACTAGGGTGAGCATTGTTGTTGCACGCGGTACGGAAGCACTTCAGATGTTATTCCTTGACAGCCATCAGTCGTCCAACTCCAACTCGATCTCCAGAACGCCCGACGAAAGCTGCTCCCACAGGTTTGACAGTCGCCGGTCAAGAAGGAATCCAGCACTGTAGCCAGTACCGATCTCCGACCAGAACCAGATCCCGTAGTTGGAGAAGAACTGGTAGTCACGACCACCCATGCGAACGGTCAGTTGATACCCACCGAGAGCCCGAATGTAGGCCCGAACCTCGATCAGACCAAACAGGGCATAGAACCACCAAAGCCAACGCATCACCACCCCCAAGCCATTGGAAGATCACGAACAAGAGGACATGCCACCCGAACCCCTCCGCGTGTGCGGTAGGTACGAGCTTGGATCAGG
>CAYFQZ010000458.1:0-8092 GCA_964345305.1 uncultured Ignavibacteria bacterium
ACCACCTTGGGGATAGACTTCGACGTGGACAGAAGCTGGGATGAAAGAAAACAGCGGTGGAAGATATCCGGCGAGATCGTGAGAACCACCAACGTGACTCAATCCGCGGAAGGTGACAAAGACGGGCTGTGGACCTCAGTGGTGTCCGCGGCACTGTTCGTGCCTGAATAACGAAGCGGTTGGGGAGGACATAGCGCCAATTGGACAAGGACAGTTCTCGAGCCTGCAGCTTCCTCGGACTACCGCCCGAGCTTACCGGATTTGACAAATCGGAATTCGTCATACTTCCGGTTCCCTACGAGCAGACGACTACCTACCAGGCTGGAACCAAACAGGGCCCTGCAGCCGTTATCACCGCCTCCCAGGAGGTGGAAACCTTCGACGAGGAACTGAACTTCAAGCCGTGCGAAGCCGGCATCTGTACTCTGGGCCAGCTTGAGGTGGTCAGCTCGGGACCGGAAAAGATGCTGCAAAAGGTCTATGCGGCTGTCGAGTATCTTCTGGGTGAAGAAAAGAAGGTCGTGATGCTGGGAGGCGAGCACACCATCAGCGTAGGGGGGGTCAAGGCGTTCAAACAAAAATACCCGGACCTCTCCGTTTTGCAGATGGACGCGCACGCGGACTTAAGAGACAGCTACCAGGAGAACAGGCTCAGCCACGCATGCGTGATGCGCCGAATTGGGGAGCTGAGCGCCTGCGTGGGGATGGGAATCAGAAATGTGAGCGAGGAGGAGCACAAGTTCATACAGGAGAACCAAACGCATATATTCTCCGCTCAAGATCTGAGAAACGATGACCGATGGGAAGAAAAGGTTTTGAAAAAACTCGGCCCGGATGTTTATTTGACTCTGGATCTGGACGTTTTCGATCCGTCAATCATGCCTGCCGTGGGAACACCGGAGCCGGGTGGGCTGCTGTGGTACGAGACTTTGGATTTCTTAAAGGAGCTGGTCCGGAAGAAAAACGTTGTAGGTCTTGACGTGGTGGAACTCTGCCCCGTGCCCGGTCTGGTGGCTCCGGACTTTTTGGCGGCGAAGCTCATTCACAAGATAATCGGCTACATGGTCAGCAAGAAGCGAAAGACTTGAAGGCTGTGTGAACTCAAAATTCAAAGGGAAAAATGCAAGCAGACGCTTGCCCGTCTGGGCAAAATTGCAGTGCGAAATTCAAGATTGACTGCCGGATCGACATGGTGGGTCTGCTTCTGATCTTGCTTTAGTTCTGCATTTTGCATTCTCAATTCTAGATTTGGCGCAGCGCATGTATTGGTGGCAGAAAGTATTTGACGAGCACTACCTGACGGTCTACGACGAGATGGAGAGAAGAAGCTCAAAAGAGGTGGATTGCATCATCAGGATGATGGACCTGAAGCCGAAGGCCAGAGTACTCGACCTGTGCTGCGGCTACGGAAGGCATTCTATCGAGCTGGCCCAGAGAGGCTTCAAGGTCACCGGTTATGACCTCTCTGATTTCTTCCTGGAGAAAGCAAGGAAGGACTCGGCTGCCTCCGGGTTAAAGATTGCCTACGTGAAGGGTGACATGAGAAAGCTCCCCTTCGAAAACCGATTCGATGCGGCCATAAACGTCTTCACCTCCTTCGGGTATTTCGACAATGAGAAAGACGATTTGAAGGTGCTGAAGGGTGTGCGCAAGTCTCTGAAGGAGAGGGGGCTCTTCCTTCTGGATCTTAAGAATCGGGAGTATCTGATCAGGAATTTCCAGAGAAGAAGATGGCATCCCGAAAAGGATTTCATCATGCTGGAGGACAACTTCTTCGATCTTTTCACCAGCCGCTGGGAAAGCACCCGCACCCTGGTATTCGGAAACGGCAGACGGGCGGAACATTCCTTCTCCATGAGATTATACTCGTTCGCCGAGATCCTGCAACTGCTTAAGAAAGCCGGATTCCTGCTGGAGTCCGTTTACGGCGATTTTGATTTCGGCGAGTACAGTCTGGACTCTCCGCGCATGATTCTTATCTCGCGAAAGACTTAAAGCTTGCTCCTTTGCCGCGTGCAATCTTGCGCGACCTTCGGTCGGGCACAGGTCGCGATCATGCCTTTGCATGACGCAGAGCATCTGTCCTTGCGGAAAGAGAATTCCCACCATATGGGGGACGCCGTCGCGCCAATTGTAGAAATCCGAAAACGTATTCCTTATATGCGTATGATCAGAAAGTGGAGCTGGCGCGCCAAGCGGATACCACCAAGGCTCCGTCTCGGCCCAAAGGGCCACCAGAGAGACAGGTGAGATGACCCGACCTCCTATTCTGAAGATGGCAGGCCGCTCCGAGAGCTTTCGACGGATCAGAAACCTCCTGGCCGCAGGCGACGGGAAGCTTTCGGTTTCAGGTCTGGTGGGCTCGGGAAGAGCCCTGCTTCTGGCCCACCTCAAAGAAGAGCTCGCCTCTCCCATGCTGGTGATGGCCTCCAACCCCGAGGAGGGCTGGAAGATTTATGAGGATCTGATCTGCTTCCTGGGAGAGGGTCAGGTCAGGTTTTTTCCCGGGTGGGAGATTCTCCCCTATGAGTTGAAGATCCCTCACAGCGAAGTTATAGGCAGAAGACTGGAGAGCCTGTATGAACTGGTCACGGGCAGGCGTCCGGTGGTTGTGACCACGGTCCGGGCCTGCCTGGAAAAAACTATTCCCCCGGAGGAGCTGAGGCAAAGGAGCATCAATCTCAAAGTCGGCGAAACTGCCGATTTCGACCAGCTCTGCCGAAAGCTAAGTGATCTGGGATTCAGACGATTGCCTCAGGTGGAGGAGGTCGGTACGTACAGCGCACGAGGAGGCATCGTCGACGTATTCCCCTATTCCTACCCCGATCCGATCAGGATAGAGTTCTTCGGAGACGTCGTCGAGTCTGTTCGCACCTTTGCGGTTTTGGATCAGAGATCCGTGGACAGGATCGAATCCGCCGTAATACTGCCCCGAAGGGAAGTTCTGATCAGCGACCGGAAGCTGGAGGAGCGTCTTTCAGAGCTAAGGCCGGACCAGGCCGAGAGCCTGAGAGAGAAAATGCGGTTCCACGAGGAGGTGCCCGGCCTGGGATGGTTGGCCAGCTTGTTCCGTCTGCCTCAATCCCGAATATTCGATTATCTGCCTCCCGACTCAATCATATTCCTGGATGAGCCATCGGTGATCGAAGGGGAAGTGGACGCCGTCTTCGAGGAGACCGAAAGACTCTTCGCCGAGGCCGGGGAAAGGGGGGAAGCCGTTCCAACGCCCCACCACCTGTGGGGAAGCAAGGAGAGCTTCTTTGAGACAATCGAACGTTTTCGAAATCTCAGCCACCTCTCCCCGGGCGAGAGGGGGGTCACGGTCGCCCTGGGAATGACCGAACCGGAGGTCTTCGGAGGGAACGTGGAGCTGCTCAGAAGGTCTATCGGACGTTACCACTCGGAAGATCAAAAGGTGTTCGTCTTCTGCGACAACGTGGGACAAAAGGACAGATTGACTGAGCTTCTGGAGGCCAGCGCGGACGGGATAGCCTGGCAGGTGAGCAACCTCTCCGGAGGTTTCAGCTTTCCCGAGATGGGCCTGGTGGTTCTGACGGATCATCAGATATTCTCGCGCTATTTCTGGCGCCGCCGCAAAAGGCGATTCAACGAAGGTATAGCCCTCTCCTCCTATTCTGCCCTCTCCTCGGGGGATTTCGTGGTTCACGTGGATCACGGCATCGGGCGATACGCCGGTCTGGAGATCCTGGAGGTGGACCGTAGAAAGAGGGAGTGCCTGAAGCTTCTGTACCAGGGGGATGACAAATTATACGTTCCCATCGAGGAGTTCAACCGTGTGCACCGGTTTGTGGGAAAGGAGGGTGCACCGGCTCTGTCCCGGCTGGGCGGAACCTCATGGGAGAAGCTAAAGAAGAGAACCAAAAAGGCCATTCAGGACATGGCGCAGGAGTTGATCCAGCTTTACGCAGAGAGAAAGGCCAATCCCGGGGTGGTCTTCTCCGCGGACACGGTTTGGCAAAAGGAGTTGGAGGCATCCTTCATCTATGAGGAGACCCCGGACCAGTTGACCGCCTTAGATGCGGTAAAGAGCGACATGCAGCAGGCTGCGCCGGCCGACCGGCTTGTCTGCGGAGACGTGGGATACGGCAAGACCGAGATCGCCGTCAGGGCGGCATTCAAGGCGGTAATGGACGGAAAACAGGTGGCGGTCCTGGTGCCCACCACCATCCTGGCCCAGCAGCACTATGTGACCTTCTCCGAACGGTTGAAGAGCTTCCCGGTGAACGTGGCCATGCTCTCTCGCTTCAAGAGCCGGAAGGAACAGAAGGAGATCGTCGACGGGCTGAAAAAAGGAAAGATGGACATAGCCATCGGCACTCATCGTCTGATCCAAAAGGACGTCCGGTTCAAAGACCTGGGGCTTCTGGTGGTCGACGAAGAGCAGAGATTCGGCGTGACTCACAAGGAGAAGATCAAGAAGATGCGCCGGCTGGTGGACGTGATCACACTCACCGCCACTCCCATCCCTCGCACCCTCCAGTTCTCCCTTTTGGGCGCCAGAGACATGTCCATCATCAACACTCCGCCCAAGGACAGGCTGCCCATCCATACCGAGATAGCGCAGTTTGACAAAAAGCTCATAGCCGATGCCATCCTCAGAGAGGTGGACCGGGGAGGACAGGCGTATTTCGTCCATAACCGGGTGCAGACCATCGAGTCCATGTACAGATTTCTGCACGATTTGGTGCCCCAGGTCAAAATCGCCATCGCCCACGGCCAGATGGACGAGCGACTTCTGGAGAAGGTGATGTTTGATTTTCTGAACCGTCGGTACGAGGTTCTGCTGGTAACCTCCATCATCGAGTCGGGCATAGACATTCCCAGCGTTAACACCATCATAATAGACCGGGCAGATCGATTCGGCCTGGCGCAGCTGTATCAACTGAGGGGGAGAGTGGGCAGGTCCAATGTCAGAGCCTACGCCTACCTTCTGATACCGAGGGTAAGGCTGCTGAGCCAGACCGCGCGAAAACGGCTGAAGGCACTGGAGCAGTTCACCCAGTTGGGATCGGGCTTTCATCTGGCCATGAGAGACCTGGAGATCCGAGGGGCGGGGAATCTGTTGGGACCGCAACAGCATGGGTTCATCCAGGAGGTCGGATTTGACCTCTACTGCAAACTGCTGGATGAGGCGGTGAGGGAACTCAAAGGGGAGAAGATCGAAAGGTTGCCGGAGGTAAGAATGGAGTTCGATCTGGACATATATATTCCTGACTGGTACGTCCCGGACAGCCAGCAGAGAGTCGAGCTTTATCGGAAACTCTCGGAGGCTAGATCTGTAGAAGAGGTGGAGCAGGTGGAGGCAGAGATGACCGACAGGTTCGGCAATCCGCCTCTGGAGGTGGAGGACCTGCTGAATTTCACCTGCGCCAAGATCACGGCCTCCCGACTGGGCATTCTGAGGCTCTCCCTCAAGGAAGGCGTTCTAACACTGCAGTTTGCCCAGGACCGGAAGATGGGTAGAAAGCAAGTACAAAACCTCAGGGCAAAAATCAGTGAGCCGTTGGAATTCGCTGCCGATGAAGGGCTTAAGCTTGTGATACGTCTGCAGAAGCAAGTGGAAAAAAGGTCGCTGTTCGTCAAAAATCTCTTGCAGCGGCTGTGAGGGGTTCTTATATTGCGGGGTATTGTTAAACCGGCAGCAGGAAATTAGATTTTGCAGGCCGAATCTTTTAATTAATCCAAGGAGGAGCGTCGTGAAGAAAGCAACCGTTTCGGTCCTTGTGGCCATAATGGTTTTGGCTTTGTTCTCCAGCTGCGGCACCCGCGAGGAGGCCAAAGTAGTTGCCCGGGTGGGAGATCGGGACATCACCGTGGAGGATCTGGAGAGGGCATGGAGGCAGGCTTCCCGCCTCCAAATAAAGGGCGTCCCGGAGCTGCAGCGAAAGAAGGAGTTGGTAGACAAGCTGATCGGCGATCAAGTGGTGATCATGGAAGCGTACAAGGAGGGCATTGACAACGAGGTAGAGGCCGATTCCGGTTTCGTCGGGCAGAAGGAGCGCATTGTCTTGAACGTGCTGTACCAAAGGGAGATTGCGGGCAAAGCCAAGGTCTCCGAATCGGAAATGAGAAGAGAGTACGACAGGATGAAGGAGGATATCCACGCCTCCCACATACTGGTGGAGACAGAAGACCAGGCCGATGAGGTGTACCAGGCCCTGAAGGGTGGGGCGGATTTCGCGGAACTGGCCAAGGAGAAAAGCATCGATCCCACGGCCAAGGATAATGCCGGCGATCTTGGCTTCTTCGGCTGGGGAAAGATGGTGCCGGAGTTTCAGGAGGTGGCCTTCGCCTTGAAGGAAGGAGAGATCTCAAAACCGGTGAAGACCACGTATGGATGGCACGTGATAAAGCTGATCGAGCGCAAGGAGAAGGAACAGCCTCCCTACGAAGAGTCAAAGGGGATGATAAAGAACAAGATGGAGACGGAGAAGAGGGAAAAAAGGGTGAGGGAGTATTTCGCCGAACTGCGGAAGAAAGTGGGCTTCAAAATAAACGACGAGGCGCATCAGCTTCTTTTATCCAAAAAGGGCGAGGTGCCGCCCGATACCGTGGGCCTGCAGCGACCGGCGGACGTTTTGGATCTGAGCGATTTCACCGACGCAGAGAAGGACATGGCCCTGTGCACTTACAGCGACGGTGCCATCACCGTAGAGCAGTTTGCCCAGCGGTTCAACGAGATGCCTCAGGCCTATCGTCCGCGGCTGCACGAGAAGGAGAAGGTGGAGGAGACTGCATTCGGCAGCCTGGTGCAGACTCTCCTGCTGGACGTGGCCAAGAAACAAAACATAGAGCGGAGCGACGAGTTCCAAGACCAGTGGGTGGGGGTCAAAGAGAGCGAGATGGCCAAGAGGATGACCGGCGAGGTCATCCTGAAGGGCGTGGGAATCTCGGACGAGGAGATTCAAAGCTACTACGATAGACACAAAGACAGATTCACCATTCAGCCCCAGGTGACTGCCCGGGAGATTCTGGTCAAGACCGAAGAGGAGGCCAAAGATCTTCTCAGGCAAGTGAGACAGGGAGCGGATTTCTCCAAGGTGGCCATGGATCACACCATCAGAACGTATGCCAAGGGCTCGGGTGGTCTGCTGGGAAGCTTTGCCCGCAGTCGCTATCCGGAACTTTTCGATGCGGCGCAGGAGATGAAAGTCGGCAGCTTGGGCGGCCCCATAAAGGTAGTCGACCGGCAAATGGGCGAGGTCTACTCGGTGATCAAAGTGGAGGGAAAAACCGAGGGTGGGCTCCAGCCCTTGGAGGAGGTGAAAGATAGAGTAACCTCCATGGCGCGCAGGGAGAAGGATCAGACCATATTCCAGAACTGGGTACAAAACGCCAAGGCCAGATACAAGATCGAGATCTTCGAAGAGGTCATAGAATCCACGGTTGAGGAACAGGAGGAGCCGGTAGAAACGGGGTAATCCCGTATTGACCCCCAGGACGGCTTCGGAGAAATTGGCGGACCGTCCGATCTTCGACAGGCAGAGTGACGGCTCACCAAGGGATCGGATTGGTCGGAGTTCGGGTCAATCTCGGACCGAGTCAGAGGCAAGAACCAGGTCGTCCCCAACTCGCCTTGCGTCCCCACCGTCGGGGACGGCGATTGGAATTTTCGTCACAAAAACCGTCCGATTAGAGGGTTCCGCGTCTAGGCGAGGAAAGAAGAGTATCGGTCGGAGCAACAGAATTTCTCACCGTATGGATGTCAGGAACAGGCCGAATCAAGCTCCGGACACAAGTTTGATCGTACCGCCCATTTCCCGCGCAAACAGCCAATCCGAGCCGTCCGGCGGGAGCTTTCGACTTGTCGGCCGCGGGCTGATTCTTCGTACGAAGGCTTAGAAGATGATGAGCATATTGAGGATATGTGCGGCCGGGTTCACCCGGTCGATCGGGGGACCGGGAACGGGTTCGGCCGCGGCGAGCAGTCCGGGCCATGGCGTGAAAGAGGCAACCCATAAATCGCTATCTCCGATCCGCTGGGCCGTCTCATCTGTCCTGCTGGCGGCTCTCTTCTGGTTTCTTTGCGGCTTGTCATATGGCCAACAGGTCCTGGACAGGATCGTGGCTG
>CAYFQZ010000459.1:0-8720 GCA_964345305.1 uncultured Ignavibacteria bacterium
TCTACACGTTATGTCAGCCTCTCAGGTCCGGGTGCCTGAGAGTTTGACGTGCTTTGCGAATCGAACAGATCCATTTCCCGTGTGAAACGGCACCGCCACACCGGCAGCTTTGCGCTCAAGATGCCCAAATGACCGTGCTCTGCAGGATTGTTTAATGCGGCGCACTCCACTTCTGGTGTTCCTCGGCCTTCTTCTTTATCTGAAGCGCCACCTCCAGGGCACTTCTTCCGTCCTCTCCAGTGACCTTCGGTGTAGTCCTGTTGCGGACCGAATCGATGAACGATTCTATCTCGGCGGTGAGCATATCCTTATCGGAAGTTTTGGGGCGCTCATAGATTATGGTCTTTCCCACCTGCTCCACCGGGATGGTTCCCACCACCGTCTTTTTCTCCCTTTCTTGCTGCGGAACCTCATCGGCTCCCACGAGCCTGTAAATCTCCACTGCCTTCTGCAGAAAGTCTAAGGAGATGTAGGAATCCTTCTGAAACAGCCGCATCTTTCGCAGGGAGCGGGCCGATATGCGGCTGGCGGTGATGTTGGCCACACAGCCGTTCTCGAAGGTCAGGCGGGCATTGCAGATGTCTTGGCTTTCGGCTATGATCGGCACCCCGGCTGCCTCCACGTCCTTTATCCGACTTCGAATCAGGCTCAGTATCAGATCGATGTCATGAATCATCAAGTCCAAAACCACGGCCACGTCCGTTCCACGAGGGTTGAACTGGGCCAGCCGGTGCGACTCGATGAATTTTGGATCGAGCCGACGGGCCTGGATAGCTCTGAATGCCGGGTTGAATCTTTCGATGTGCCCCACCTGGAGGATGAGGTTTCTCTTATTGGCCAGTTCTATCAGCTCTTCTGCCTGCTGCACCGTCTCGGTTATGGGCTTTTCCACAAGAAGGTGTTTTCCCCCTTCCAAAACGGTGGTTGCCAAGGGATAGTGGGCAGTGGTGGGAACGACCAGGCTGACAGCGTCGGTCTCCTTCAGAAGATCGCTCAGGTTGTTAAAGTGCCGGGTGCCGTATTTCTCGGCAGCGCGCTCACCTTTTCCCGCATCGATGTCGTTGATTCCAACCAGCTCGGCGCCGGGAATCTGGGAAAGGATACGAGCGTGATGATCCCCCAGATGTCCTACACCAACCACCCCAACTCGCAGCTTAAGCATCTTCAGCCCATCTTGATATTCTTTAAGTCGACGTGATAACCACGCGATTCAGGCTCCGACATGTCATCAGCATTCGGGCCTATGAAAATCCGTGAGAATATAATCATCCCGGAAGAATTAGTCAACAACAGAAGGAACATCGGTGGGGGAAGACAGGGGATGCCAGAATCTGACTTATTACAGGTTCTTTAGTAAGGTCGAAAATCCGGTCAGATCCTGCTCAGACAGAAAAGGTGACGGGCAGGTTTGCCCGCTGCCCTGAAGGCACAGCCTCCATTCGCTTTACCCGTTTGATCAGTTCACCTACTTGATGATTCCCCTTTCGCTTGCGGCGATGAAATCCAGTATGTTCCGAACCTCGGGTATAGGTTCCACCTCGGTTCTGATCCTCTCGATTGCCTGCGACGTGTTCAATCGTGATTTGAACAGAATGCGAAAGGTCCTCTCCAGAATCTTAAGCGTCTTATCCGGGAAACCTCTTCTTGTCAGGCCGATTCTGTTCAGCCCGGTGGTCCTCAGAGGGTAGCCTGCCACCAGTGCGTACGGACAAACGTCCTTTTGGACTCTAAAGCCGCCGCCTATGATGGAATGCATCCCGATCTTCACGAACTGATGTACCGGCAGCACACCCCCCAGAATGGCACAATCGCCTATCTCCACATGGCCGCCTACGTTGACCGAGTTGGCCAAGATCACGTTATCGCCCACAAGACAGTCGTGAGCCAGGTGCGCATAGGCCATGATGAAACAGTTTCTCCCCACCACCGTCTTGCCCCTGTACTCGGTTCCCCGATTTATGGTCGCGTACTCACGGATGACCGTCCCGCTCCCTACCTCCACGAAAGTTTTTTCCCCTTTGAACTTCAAATCCTGGGGCAGGGTCCCCACAACTGCCCCGTGATGTATCCTGCAATTCTTCCCTATTATGGTTCCGGCATCTATCAGGACGTGAGAGGAGACTTCTGTGCCCGAGCCGATCTGGGCTACTTCATTTACTATGCTGTATGGCCCGACGCGAACGTCGTCAGCCAACTTGGCGTCCTTGTGGACAATGGCGGTGTGATGAATGTCCATGGTCAGATTCGGTGGAGCAGCAGTCCTTATGTACCGACTATATCGGATGATGCCAGACTTACCCTCACTTCCAAGGGTTCAGCAGGCGTTTCAGCGGTCGACGATCGTGGCCATCAATGTAGCTTCCGCCACCACCACGCCATCCACCATAGCCCTTCCCTGCATCTTGCAAGTTCCCCGGCGAAACTGAACCATGTCCAGCTCAAATCTGATCTGGTCGCCGGGCATAACCGGTTTTCTGAAACGCACGCCGTCGATTCCCATGAAATACATCAGCTTGCTTTTCGGATCGTCCACCGTGTTCAGAAGCAGAATACCTCCGGCCTGAGCCATAGCCTCCACGATGAGCACCCCCGGCATTATGGGATGGCCAGGAAAGTGACCGGAGAAGAAGGGCTCGTTCATGGTCACGTTCTTGACGGCTACCACTTTCTTCTTGGGCTGCAGGTCCAGCACCCGGTCCACCAGCAAGAAGGGATAACGGTGGGGCATGATCTCCAGGATGGCGTTTATGTCCAGAAGATAGTCGCCGACGGCCCTCTTCTGGTATCTGTTGCTAATCAGTTGCTTCTCGTACTGCTCGCGCAGCTTTTTCACCAGAGCCACATTGGCCGCATGCCCGGACCTGGCAGCCAGAACGTGACCCTTCAGGGGAACTCCCAGAAGATACAAATCTCCCAGAAGATCCAGGGCCTTGTGTCGGCAGGGCTCATTGGGAAATCTCAAGGGCAAGTCGTTCAGTATTCCCGTCTTGCCGACGAATATCTTCTCCTTTACCCCATACATCTTCTTCAGCTTATCGATCTTGGCTTCGCAGTTGTCCTCGTCGCAGATCACCAAGGCATTATGAATGCTCCCCCCTCTTGCCAGGCCCTCTTCATACAGTTGCTCCAGTTCATGGAAAAAGCAAAAGGTTCGGGCAGGTGCGAATTCATCCACGAACTCCTTCTCCAGCGAAACCAGTGAAGTGTACTGCGTGCCCAGGGCAGGATTCCTGTAATCCACCATGAAGGTTATCCGCAGATCGTCGGAGGGCACCACCACCAGGTCTATGCCTCTGTCCTTTTCGGAGTAGAACAGTGGAGTCTCTATCTCCAGATAGTCCTTGGGAGAATCCTGTTCGTCTATGCCGGCCTTGACTATGGTCTCGACAAAGGGCAGGGAGCTCCCGTCGCCCACCGGCGGCTCGCTGGAAGCCAGCTCCACCCGGAGATTATCCAACTCTAAGCCGGCTAAAGCTGCCAGGACGTGCTCCACTGTATGAACCTTGGCCTCCCCTTTTTTGAGCGTGGTTCCCCGGGTTATGTCGACCACGTGATCTATGTCCGCCGGAATCTCCGGAGAGTCCGGCAGGTCGGTCCTGACGAACACGATGCCGTGGCCAACGGGTGCCGGCGCGAAGGTAACCCTGGTCTGATTACCCGTGTGCAGTCCCACCCCTGAGTAAACGGCGGGCTTCTTGATGGTACGTTGCAGCTTGATCATTCCCACCTGCAGAAATCAGATTGTGTTTCCATCGCTCGTTTTGAATAAATCTCCTACGGCATCGAAAGTCAAGCCCAAAATACTGTTCCCTTCGCGTTGCCCGGTACCAGGGGGCGAGCCCGACCATAGAAGGCCGAAGCCTTGCGCCACGTTTTCCAGCCGATTCGGTTATTCATATTCCGGACAGGTCGAACACGGAGTCACCTCGCAGACTGCCGATCTGTCACATGCCACACGGGGCTTAAGTTCAGCAGGGCAAGAGTCGAATTCCTCAAGCCACACCTGAAGTCATCACGTCCTGGCTACTACTCTTTCCTCAAGAACAAGGTGCGGTGAGGGAAAGGTATCTCGATTCCCTCCTTGTCAAAGGCGTACTTGATCCTTCTTCTCAGTTCCCGGGCAACCTCCCACTGCTTCAGAGGGCAGGTTTTGGCCAGCATCTTGATGGTCACCTGTGAATCTCCAAAATCATCCACTCCCAGAATCTGCGGATCCTCGAGCATGATCTGACTGTAGTATTCTTCCCCTCTCATCTTCTTTCCCAAGTCCCGGAGCAGTTGGATCACCCTGTCTACGTCCTCCTTGTAAGCCACTCCGATATCCAGAACCACACGTGACCACTCGTAGGTCATGTTGTTTACGGACTGGACTTCGCCATTGGGAATGATGTGAATGATCCCCTGCAGATCCCTGAGCACGGTGGTCCTGAGCTTTATCTTCTCCACCAGTCCGGCATGATCTCCGATTTTCACCACATCTCCCACCCGGTACTGGTTCTCCATCAGAATGAAGAAACCGGTCAAGAAATCCCTAACCAGGGTCTGCGCGCCAAAGCCGATGGCCAGACCGGCGATTCCGACGCCAGCCAGAAGCGGCGCGATGTCTACACCAACTTCTTTTAGAATCATGAACGAGGCCACAATGTAAATGAAGACCTTTATCGCATTCCTCACGATGTGCACCAGAGTCTCGGCTCTCTTCTCCCTTTCGCTCTTGGTGGCGGGATCCTCATCCTGGGCGTAATCGATGATCTTCCTGCCGGCCAGCCTGGTAGCTCTGGTGACTATCCAGGCGCCTATGACGATCAATATGATCCTCGGTACATGTGAATAGGCCCACTCCTTTAAGAGCTCCAAAATCTTCAGGATTTCTCCTTCCATCTTGCGCCTCCTCCTTTGTTCTTTGTGAGCAATCTCTTGCTTCACGGTCCGCCTGCCTGGGGAAGATACACCAGGCCGGGAACGATGTCAAATGCATCCCGCCACTTTACAGAGCGGGCCGATCCCAGCCTGCGGTAAAAACGTGCATTGGGACGCCAGAGACATAAGGGAGACCGGATGCAGAAGAAGCGCGTTTTCCGGGGCACCCGTTTTCTTTATCTTTGCGCCAGGCAGGTGGTTTCCGTCTCCGGACCCTCAGAACGAAGAAACATGTTCTCAGGCGGAGTTGCAGGTCAGATGATTCTGGTCGATTGGGCGAGGCGGCATGGTTATGCATTTTTTTTCAAAAAAGCAAAAAAACATCTTGACAAACCCCTGAAAATATAATATTCTCGACCTGTCATAGAAAAGCGGAAGTTGGTGAACCTTTAAAAATCGTGAAGGGGGTGAGTAGATGACGAAGGAGGAGCTGGTTAACAAGATTTCCAGAGACGCAAAGGTTACCAAGTCTCAGGCCAACAAGGCTATCAATACCTTCTTCGATGGTGTCACCAGTTCTCTGAAGAGAGGTCGGAAGGTCAGCTTCGTTGGGTTTGGTACCTTCTCCGTGGCCAGGAGAAAGGCCCGGATGGGAAGGAATCCCCAGACCGGGGCACCCATTCGGATTGCGGCTTCCAAGGTGCCGAAATTTAAAGCCGGCAAGCAGCTGAGGGATGCAGTTAAGTAGAACCTGGCTGCTGGAAAAGCGTTCTTCAAGGCAGGCTGCACTGACATGTTGGTGTGACCTGCCTTCTCTTTTGGGAGCGAAACACGGCGGCGCTGATAACGCTCGCCAAGCTCCTGCCTGATTTTCTGTCGAGGCCAGAATCTCACCAAACGAGACCGGCAGGTAGTCGGTGTCCTGGCGGATCGAGACTTCCGAGCGACAAAACCTTTCCAGAGTCTTCGCCAGGGGGTGAGGCACGGGCGCTGAGGGAATGGCAACAGGAAGCCCAGGCGGCGACATTTCTATTGACACGGAGGATGGGAGGGTTAAATTACTCTTTGGTGGGAGCATAGATTTCTGCGGGAGAACGAGAGGCCGGGCCCATGAAAGTCTCGACCGCTGTATCGGACAAGCGGAAAAAGGAAATCCTGGCAATTCTGCTGATCGCCTTAGCCCTTTTTATGTGGCTTTCCCTTTTCAGCCATAACCGGACAGCCGACAACCCGATTCTGCAGAGGTTTGCCGCAGGCACGGAGGGTCTGGCAGAAACGTTTCGCCAGGAATTTGGCAACCAGTGCGGGCCGGTGGGAGCCGCTGTCTCCTATCTCGTCTTCTACTCTTTCGGCTATTCAGGATTTCTGGTGCCCCTGTTTATCATTCTGCTTGGCCTCAGCTGTTTCCCCGGGGTGAGACTCGGCCATATCTTCAGAAAGGTCCTCTTCGTTTTCGCTTTCATATTCGCGCTGGGGATTCTCACCAGCCTTCCCGCCGCCCGAACCCACCAGACGATAGATTTCTCCAGGGTTACGGTAGGAGGATGGCTCTCCGCCAGTATGGGGGAGATATGCCTGCGAGTGATAGGCACTGCCGGCACCTACATCCTTTTGATAGCCTCGCTGATCGCGCTGGCTGCTTTGATAACTCCGTTCAGACCCAGCGACTTCGTGCTGCTCTTCGGGAGGACGGCGGAACGGCTCTTAACCCAGGGCAGCAGGTGGAAAGAGCAGAGGAGGATCAACAGACAGAGGGTGAGAAGGGAGAAGGAGGCCAGGGCCAAGAGAAAGCGCAAGGAAGCAGAAATGGCGGCGGAGGCCGGAGGGCTCGCGCCGGAGGAAGGGAAAATTACCGTCCAGACCCCGTCCCCGGCGGAGGAAAGAGCCTCCTTGAAGCTGGTGCACAGAGAGGAGAGACGAGCCCCGGGCGGATACAGGTTCCCTTCCATAGATCTCTTGCAGGAGCCCCCGGATGAGATCACCTCCGTCTCAGACGAGGAGTTGAACGAGACCGCCAGGACCCTCAAGGAAACCCTTGCCACCTTCGGCGTGGAGATAGAGGGAGAAAAAATTGAGATATACCCCGGTCCGGTCATAACCAGGTACGAGTTCAAGCCAGCCGCCGGAGTCAAGGTGAACCAGATAGTGAACCTGTCCGACGATTTGGCCTTGGCCATGCGAGCGCGGAAGGTCAGGATCGTTGCGCCGGTTCCCGGAAAGGCGGCGGTTGGCGTGGAGATTCCAAACAAAAATTCACAGACGGTTTACCTGAAGGAGATACTGGCCTCCTCGGCCTTCCGGGACGCGGGAGCAAAGCTCAGCCTGGCTCTGGGAAAGACATCAGCCGGACAGCCCTTTGTCACCGACCTGGGGAAGATGCCTCATCTTCTCATCGCCGGGTCGACCGGATCAGGCAAGTCGGTCTGCATAAATGCCATAACCACCAGCCTGCTCTATCGGCTATCTCCGGAGGAGATCAGGTTCGTGATGATCGATCCCAAGATGCTGGAGCTGTCGGTTTACCAGGGGATTCCCCACCTGGAACGCAAGGTCATCACCAACCCCAAAGTGGCAGAGCACGTGCTGTCCGAGATCGTGGTGGAGATGGAACAAAGGTACAGGAAACTGGCCAAGGCCGGAGTGAGGAATATTGAGGATTTCAACTTAAAGCAACGAAAGCAAGAGCTACTTCCCTATATAATCATCATCGTGGACGAGCTGGCCGATTTGATGATGTCCTCGTCCACCCGGGTGGAGAGCCTGATCACCAGGTTGGCCCAGATGGCGCGCGCGGTGGGGATACATCTTATTCTGGCCACCCAACGGCCCTCGGTGGACGTGATAACCGGTCTGATCAAGGCCAACTTCTCCGCCCGCATAGCCTTTCAGGTGGCCTCCAAGATAGACTCGCGTACCATCCTGGATGCCAACGGGGCGGAGAAGCTCCTGGGCTCCGGGGACATGCTGTTCATTCAGCCCGGGCATCCCGAGCCCAGAAGGCTGCACGGGGCCTATTTGTCCAGCGAGGAAACCGCCCGCATCGTAGAGTTTATTAAGGGCCAGGAGTACGCTGTGGAGCCCATGGACATAGTCTCCGCCAAGCCGGAAGAGGTCATTATTCAGGAGAGCGTGGAGAAGGATGACGATCTTTTCCGCAAGGCGGTGGAGCTGGTCATCAGACACAAGCAGGGCTCCGTGTCTCTTCTGCAAAGACGGCTGGCCGTAGGATATCAGCGTGCAGCCCGACTGATAGACCAGCTGGAGGAAGAAGGGATAGTGGGGCCCTATGACGGGAGCAGGGCCAGGGAGGTGCTGGTCGACGGCTCCTTTCTGGAAAGTCCGGAATGGAAGGAAAGGGAAAAGGAGACAGGAACTAGATGAGGAAGCTCAAGCCGATCCCACCTCTGCTGATTCTTGCTCTTGCCATTGCCATCCCCCATCAGACCTCGGCGGGCATCGGTGCGGACGAACTGGCTGCGCAGGTTGAGGAAAAATATCGCTCCCTCAAGAGCCTCTCTGTGGATTTCGTCAAAACGGTTCGATCGGATATATTCGAGACGGAAAGTACCGTCAAGGGAAAGATGGTGTTCAAGAACCCTGACAAGTTCAAAATCGAGTCAGAAGATCAGACCATCGTTTCCGACGGGGAATTCGTCTGGACTTTCTCGGCTGAAAATCAACAGGTGATCAAGAACCTCATCAATCGTTCTCAAAACCTGTTCAAACCCTATCAGTATCTTTCCAACTTTCGGTCCGACTATGTTCCGCAGCTGGAGGGGGAAGAGAAGATCGACCGCAGCACGTGTTTTAAGCTCCTGCTATCTGCCAGGAAAGAGAATGATTTCATCAGGAAGATGACC
>CAYFQZ010000460.1:0-4490 GCA_964345305.1 uncultured Ignavibacteria bacterium
GTCAATCCGACATAGAAGTCCTCATATTCGGGGTGTCCCTCTGGCAGGGTATCGTTATAGAAACCATGCAACCACACCATCTCGCGGGCATCATCATATCCGGCCGTGTTGCAGCCTATGCAGCCATCGTCAAAGGGAGCATCGATGTCGGCAAAATGACCCAGATAGATGTCCTGGTGTCCTTCATATGTAAGCGGGTAGCCGGGCCACCACACCGGGGGATGGCCAAACTCTATCCATATATACTTGACAATTACGTCCTTCTTCCAATCGGGACAGTTGAGGCCGTGAAACATTATGACCTGTTTGTGAACGTCGATCCACCACCATTTGAAATCATTGGGAGAAGCAAGATATGGTGTCCAGATGTAAGTGTCTTTGACGTAGGTCTTGTGGATGAGGTAGTCTTTGGTAGAATAATCATTGTAACCTTGAGCCTGATTTATGCTGTCTCTTGCGCCGGTGCGCACGTCCCGGTAGTCCTGTCTGCCGACCACCGTATCACCTTCTGCGGTGGTGGTCGCCAGGATCGTACCTGCGCTGAAAATGACCTGCTGCTTTTCCTCAGGCTCTATCCACTTATGCCACACTTTTTCCATGGAGTTGGCGCAGACCCAGAGCTTGAGTTTGCCGTTGTCTTTCAGAATGAATGTCGCCGTATCGCGGGGACACTCATAGTAGTCATAGCCGCACACCGCGTACAGCGAAAGCTCAATTGTGGTGTCGTCCTCGGTTTGAGCACAACCATTGATGGTTATGGTGGCGTCAATGAACTCCTCAGTTGAGCAGGTTATCGTTACCCCCACCGTGCGAGATTGACCTGGTGCAAGGTAACCACTGCTGTTGCCGTGAATCGCAACACTCTGGTGGTCGCTTGTGATGTAAAAATTTCCGCCTAAATTGTAAAGCCCAAAAACTTCAAACGAGAATTCCCTGCTGCCTTTATATGGCGGAACCTTAAGCGGCGGCGTGGTGAAGGATGGAGGGTCAGTCAAAGTGTAGGATATTCCGCAGTGAGCCTCAAACGGGAGCTCTTCAACGTGCAAATACATCATGGGATTATCTGTCCACTCTCCTTCGTCACCGATTATTGCTCCAGCGTCCCGATCGCATACGTACTGGATGTGCAAGTCGCCATCATACATGTTCTCTGCCATAGAGGGCCAATGCTCGCTCAAACACTCACCCGGCGCACAATCTGGCGTTTTAGTATTTGTAAGGTTATAGCGAGGGGTCCAGGTTGCTCCACCAGAATTGGAAACGGCAGCATAGATCTCTCCATTCGACCATTGCCCCAGGGAATTGTCTCCGCTGTCGGACTGCACCCATATACAAAACAGATAGACCGAATCAGGATCGCCGCCAGGATGATAAAGTGGATCGAGCGCGGATATGCTCATCTTCGCGATGTTACGACACTTCTTGTTAGGGTGAGTGCCACCCCAGTAAGCGTCAGCGATCATACTGATTCCATCTTTCTTGCTCCAGTGATAAAGATTGGCATCGTAACTCACCAATCCGGCGACGGAGTCATAGTAACATCCATTCCAGACAATGTGTAGGCTGTCGTTATAGTCATAGCAGGCCGCCACATCCGTGTAAGCGCGCTCCATAGCCTCGGTTGGATAATCGGTGATGTTGTGCCTGGTTGCCGGCCAACTGGTGCCGTCCAGCCACTCATTTGCATTTAGCATAGACTCGATGTAGACCACGTCGTTGTTGACTTCAGTAACCCACTCGGGTGCTCTGTTTTTAGTGTAGACAATTGCCATCCTCCGGGAGACTGGAGAAGTCACAACTATTGCAGAGACGGTCATAACAGTGTCAATGACCGCAATCTCTTCAAAGGGCGATGGATTCGGTATTCCGGGAAGTCGGATGTAAGGACCATACCCCGGGGAATAGCATACCAGGTTATCACTTTCAAACGCGCAGCGCAGATAGGCTATGGCTTTCTCGCCAGTGCCGCCTGGATACTCGGTCTCCACAACGTGGAGATAGTCCGTATCCACATCTGCATCATAGAGGACGGACATCTTAGGCCAGATGCCTCGATTATCCGAAGGCTGCCCTTCAATCATGTCTGGGAGGTCATACAAGTTTGTGAAATACCCACCGCAGATAGAGTCGTCCAGCGCTAAGGTGGTCCACCAACTCGCATCCTGCACTGATCGGTGATAAACCAGCACTGACATCTCATCATGCAGCACACCAACCTGAGGGTATCCAGCGTTGATTCCTTCTCCTCCGTCTATCCAGGTCGGACCTAACCACTGATTCACCGGATCCTTACAGTTGTAAGTGATATATCTTGGATAAGGGATATAATTTCCTCTGGTCTCATGGAATACGAAATGCCTGTGTCCACCCGGACCCAGGGCAATCATCCGGCCCATGGAGCCGTTGCTCTGATAATCATAATAGGTCGCACCAAATTGATCATGCTGGATTATGCGTTCTAACCCAACCGTCGGATGAATGTCTTCGCAGTCAGGCTGTGTACCTTCGTATAGCACCACTGGTGCCATCGGTCTCGCAGCTTCCTGTCGAGCCAAACCTCCGTCTTGAGAAAGAAGAAGAGGAGGTCTATGCCTTGGCTTCTCTGCTGCTGAGATTCCCTGGGCTAAGATTCCCAGCGCAAGAACTGACAGAGTTAAGCCTAAAATGATTTTGTGTTTCATTTTCTTACCTCCATCGAGAGGTCATCTAATAGTCTGATTCTTCGGACATCCTCCTTTCACAGGTTCTAACCTTCGGGGCAATTGCAATGAGCCGGACAAGGAGGGGTCGACTCACCCAGGAACACATACCCGATCAGCCTGACTATGTCTCCTGAGTCTATGATTCCATTTCCGGTGACGTCTTCTCGGCATTCGATAGGCCAGGGAGGTGGTTCCCCCAGTAGCAGAAACACGATGCCGATCATACATACAATGTCTCCTACATCTACTTTCCCATCCAAGGTGCAATCTCCACAGATGGGAGGCTTCCAGTACTTGCTGATCAGCCCGTAGTCGAGAAGTTCCCATATAAGGGTGTCTCTGGCAGCATCCATGCGCGCCTGCAACTCTGTCAGGCCAGTACCGGGATCGCCCTGGACAAAAGCTTCAATGAGAATGTATTCGGCCTCGAAGGTGGTGTCTTCTAAACCGCCTGCAGGAATCATCCCGGAGGTCATAACCACAGTGCGGTCTGTCACCGAACCCGGATCATGGATGTTCACGCCCGGCGTTGTTATCAGGTCGTAGAACTGATCCGTCCTCCAGCCCCAGCCATCCTGGGGATAAAGGAAGCTATCGTTGCGCACGCACTGCATTCCCAAAGGTTCCACCACGCCTGCCCAACGATCGGTGAAAGCCAGCCCAACATAAAAGTCCTCGTATTCGGGGTGTCCCCCAGGCAGGGTATCATTATGATAGCCATGCAGCCATACCATCTCCCGGGCATCATCGTATCCAGCCGTGTTGCAGCCGGTACAGCCCTCATCAAAGGGCGCATCAATATCAGCATAATGACCGAAATAAATATCCTTATGTCCCGGATATTCTCCCGGATCAGGCCACCACAGAGGCGGACGGCTGAACTTTATCCAAACGTACTTGACAATTATATCCTTCTTCCAATCGGGGCAATCGCCGCTGCCTGACCAGTCGTGGAACATGTAGATCTGTTTATGGATGTCGATCCAGTACCATCGGAGCGCATCCGGAAAGCGGGTCTTCCAGATGTATGTATTCTTGACATGGAGATTCTGCAGAAGACATCCGGGCTCATGACGCCCGTAATCACCACAATAACGGTTAACGGTGTCTCTTGCTCCGGTGTAAATATCGGAATAGTCCTGTCTGCCGATCACCGTGTCACCGGGATCATCTGGTGCAATGGTGGCCACAAAGGTACCTCCGGCAAAGACTACCTGCTGATTTTCATCAGGTTCTATCCACTTATGCCATACTTTTTCCACGGAGTTGGCACAGACCCAGAGCTTGAGTTTACCGTTGTCCTTCAGAATAAAGGTGGCCGGATCGCGGTCACACTCATAGTAGTCCTCGCCGCACACCGCATACAGCTTGATTGTGAATGTGGTTTCGTCCTCGGTGTCCGTGCATCCGGTGATGGTTATGGTGGCGTCGATGAACTCCTCTCCCTGGCAGGAGACGAGTGGCCTTATCTGCTTTGTCTCACCCGGTGAAAGGTAGCCACTGCCTCCCAGGACGGTGACGTATGGATGATCGCTGGTTGCCTGGAACGATCCTCCCATATTGTAGAGTCCTTCAATCTCAACTACGGTCTCCCGGTAACCATCTGGCGGAACCTTGACCGGAGGTACGGTAAAAGAGGGGGGATCCAATAGAGTATAAGCTATTCCGCAGTGAGGCTCAGGCGAGAACTCCTCGACACGCAAATACATCATGGGATTGTCGGTCCAGGCACTTTCGGTCTTGCGGATTATATCACCAGCATCCCGGTCGCATACGTACTGGATATGT
>CAYFQZ010000461.1:0-2661 GCA_964345305.1 uncultured Ignavibacteria bacterium
TGACCAGCGGTTCTCCCCACCCGTATAGGCCCACCGTGGTAGCATACTCCAGGGGCTGGCATAAGCTTCGCCATTCTTCAAAAGAGAGGTTGGAGTAACGGCGGGAACTCCGAGGCGAGCGGTCCGTGCAGAAGATGCAGCGATTGTTGCACTCCGTCCCGGTGGGGAGGATGACATTTACCGGATAGGACTCCAGGGTCTCTTTCTGCAGACTCCTCTCCTTCTGATTCAGTCTGTCGTTTTGCTCTCGCGTTCTGATCTGTCTCTCAATCGACTTCATCCCGAAAAACTCTGCGGCTGTTCTTTCAAGATAGCTGGTTTAACCGGCTGTAACCTGAATCACACATCTTCATCACAAAGGCGCAAATTTCGATCTCCCTCTCCCCCCCGAAAGGAACAGCCGTGGGGGGAGAGGGAGTACTAACCCAAGGGAGTGTGATCACTCGATGACCGGAGGTACGCCGTACATCGGCTTTATCTTGCAGAACGTGGTGCAAGGATAAAACAGAGGGCACTTCCCTACCGTGGTCAGCTCCTCAGGGTCAATCAGAAACTCCATTCAGCTCACCTCCTTTCTTCCTTGGTGAGACTTCCGCTGGAAAGGCTGGCTGGAAACCAGCGTCAATCCAGATAGGCAGGAAAGTTCCAGACGGTTATTTTGAGCGCTAAAGTCCTCCTCCCCCCCCGACTGACGCTCGGGGGGAGAGAAGGAACCACCATTTGAAGAGCCCTACTACTCTGCCGGTATCACC
The DNA here is from genome assembly GCA_964345305.1 of uncultured Ignavibacteria bacterium. GTDB lineage: Bacteria > Zixibacteria > MSB-5A5 > MSB-5A5 > SM1-73 > SM23-73-3. The sequence goes on from CAYFQZ010000461.1 coordinate 753, forward strand.
GGCGGCACGCCGTAGAGAGGCTTTATCTGGCAGAAGGTGGTGCAAGGCACGTAGTGCGGGCACTTTCCGACGGTCATGAGCTCGTCCGGATTGATCAGATAATCCATTTGATTCACCTCCTTTCCTTCTCTCATCAAAATCCCTTCGGAGATTCGATGCGAAGGGCTCTCAAGAAACGGCGCTTTGAAGCTGGTGAAGGAACCAACCCATATTTGGTATCATCAGAATGAGCTGCCCGATCCGAGCCGAATCGCAATTGCTGTATGGCCTCTCAGGGTCTGAGAGGAAGGATTCTTGTTCGCTGAAAAGATATTTCTCCTGCAGCCGGATCAGCGGCATGCTGATCGAGGTGACCTCATATCCAAACTCTTTTGATGCCCAACGGGCCCTGGGGCCCGATGACCTGGCTCAAAGCTGAATCCGCTTCACAGCAAGAAAACAGGATTCAGACCGCGCAGCATAGAATAGACGTCCTCGTCTCCCCCCAGAGGCATGAGACTGGAAGGAGACGAGGAAAGTTCTTGATCACGCGCGAGTTCTACACGGGGACGCCGTACATTGGCTTTATCTTGCAGAACGTGGAGCACGGAATGAACAACGGGCATTTCCCAATCGTGAGAATCTCCTCAGGATCGATCAGATAATCCATTCAGTTCACCTCCTTTCTTTTGGGAGTTAACTTCCTCTCAGGGATCTGCACATAGCAGCCGTGAGGTCAAGCCAGCCGAGTGGACCTCCCCTTCCCCAAAAACACGTATAGCAGAAGAGGAAGAACTTTTCTGACCAAGTGTCATCCAGGCGGAATCCCATAGATCGGCTTCACCTTGCTAAGAGCACGACAGAACACGTGGTGGAGGCACTTTCCGATGACGACCGGTTCGTCGGGATCCATGAGATGATCCGTTCGTCTCACCTCGTTTCCCCTGGAGGCGACGACGCTTCGGAGACGTGCTCTGTATATGTTGAATAAGAATCCGATTCAGAACAAGCGACGGATCAAGTTCCTATTTCGCAAGACAAAAGAGCACTCTCGTCATTCCCCAATGACAACAACATTATATGCACTTCTTAGTTCCGAGTCAACATAAATTTCATCTTTTTCAAACGTAGACCATGGCAACTATGCTGTGGGTGATTTGGGGCCGGAAAGGCCGCGAGGTAGGGTACATTACTGATTACGAACCTGCCCAGCCAAATAAGGACCGGAGCAGGGCCCTCGGGGCGATGGGCCATAGACGCGGCAGACTGCGGGCGCTTTGCGAACCGAAATCGCCCAAGCTCCCGAAAGGAGCCTCGGGGTTTTCCCTGACCCTATCACTGATTTGCCTCCGAGCAACTCTTAACCGGTCAGCGTCCTCGTGGCCAGCCTGCCCCACTGCAAAGGGCAGGAGGCGATCTGCTCGGGCCGGGATGGCTAGCTATAATGAAGACCCAGATTCTGAAGCGGGTCGGACTGCCTGGCGAGATCAAGTTGGCGTGCTTTCGCCTTCGGGTAAAGATCCGGACCCTGACCCGGTGACGCAAGTCTGCTGAAGTCTTGGGAAAGACGCTTCGGAGATCAGAAACGCAAGGTAAACATGGTGGACTCGTTGGGGATCGATTTGACCGAGATGTTTCCCCTGTGAAGCCGCATAATCTGTCGGGACAGGCTCAGGCCTATGCCCGAACCCTCCTTCTTGGTGGTGAAAAACGGCGTGAATATCTTCTCTTTCACCTCATCCGTGATGCCCACGCCGTTATCGGCGACGGTGATTGCGACCCTTCCGCGTTCGTCGAGCCTAGACCTGAGCCGGATCTTTCCATCTCCGGCACCTTTCAGGGCCTCCAGGGAATTGAGCATGAGATTTATTAGGACCTGTTCGATCAGTTCCGGGTCCGCGGTCAGCTCCAGGCTTTCCGGTTCAACATT
>CAYFQZ010000462.1:0-4328 GCA_964345305.1 uncultured Ignavibacteria bacterium
TATATGGAGCTTTCCAAGATCCGGCCGAATCTCTGCCTTAAGAGGTTCGGCCGTGTCATTTCCAAAGCCCTGCTTTCAGCCGGAATTCTCCTGACAGCTCAAAGTGCAATGTGCTGCGATAGGTCGGAAAGGCCTTTTTATGAACGATCCAAATCCTCAGGGTCGCTGCTTGTCATTCTTTATAATCTGGGGGCTGACGCATCCCGTAGCGTAATCAGCAACATAGCATTCTTCCCGCTCTCCGTCCACCAGCTTCACGATGGTCGGCCTGCCAGTCAGAAAAGCAGGACTTGGAGTGGCAAAAACTGGCAAGAGATTCCGGCAAAAGATTGACCTTTTTGTACACTAATGTCGTAACCATCAGCGTTTGGGGGCCTTTGTCTTCAGGGGTTACACGGCACCGGGCCACTTGTGAAGAGATAATTGATTAAATAAACGCCATCGCCAATGTCCACCTGGCCGTCCAGGTTAACGTCTCCACAGGCAGTTATGGGGCTGCACGCCGGCGCAGAACCACCAATGAAAAGATAATTGACCAGATAGATAACGTCTCCAACGTCTATCTCCTGATCGGCATTAGCGTCGCCGCACAAAAATGCCGGCGCCGTTCCTTCCCTCACCAGTGCCGGATCGCCATAAAGGTTGTAACAAAACATGTTCCAGTATTCGGAATAATGCTCCCAGCTATAGGTCTGATTAATATAGAATTCAGAGTCATAGAGGGCATCTCCGATCTTCTCGGGTCCGGCGGGTCCATTGATCAGGTGACGATTGAATTCATAGCAGTGAAGTTCGCCCCCGCCCTTGGACACCCAGACTACCCGGGTTCCGCTGACAATCCCCACCGAGGCGCCAAAGGAGGGCTCGGTCAGCAGATCAATTCCCAGATTGCCCCAGGCATTGGGTTCCGGATACCCTACCAGACAGGAGACGGCGAAAACGATGGACGGGTAATCGTCGTCCAAATCAGAGCTGATGCTGATGAAGTCGGGCCAGGACATCTCATTGGATTCCGGAACGCCGTCACCGTCGTCCCACGACCATACCTTTCGGGCCACCCTGTTCGACCAGCCATGAGCGGACCAGTTAACCACCGCGTGCTGGCCCTCCCGCCAATCACCGATGAATGCTGCTTCGCTCAGCGCAGGCCAGTCGTAGGCGGAAGGCGCCAGGCCTTCTTGCTCGCTGTAGTGGCTTATCTGCCATTCACTCATTACCTCTGTCTCGATTGAATCCAGGATGGCTGCCCCGTCGCTTAACTCCCGGATGCTGTAGTCTTCGTTGGCATAATACGCTATCGCGCCAGCATGCAGGGCCTGCTGCTTCCAGGCTCCGGTGTCCTGTTCAAAAGCAACCAGTTTGTTGAGGGTGTGGGTTATTCGAGAGCTATTGCTGATGGGAATGCGGCCGACATAAACCTCGGCCAGAAAATCGGGGCTGTCCTGGCCGTATTCGCCGCAGAAACCGTCGCCGTCCGAATCCCAGGAGGCACTATCCGGATCAGACAGATCTGCATAGTAATAATCAGTGGGTACGTCCCCGGCCCAAGGCCAAGCCGAGGGGTCGCCAGCACCGTTCGCATGGTTGCTGGGATCCGGGTAACAGTAGCGCATAGGGATAGTCGCATAATCGCCCACCAGAAGGACGTATTCAATACCCTGGGGTATATAGTTGTGCCTGAGGAAGTTGCGAATCTTTTCCGCGAGGTCGTCGCCTGCCTGCCCGGAAATCTCGGCGCCGGTAGTCAGGACAATCCGGACATTGTACCCTAAAGAGGCCTTCCAGTTCGGGAGGTTGGAGGCGATGATGGAGCTTTGAAAGGCGCCGGTAGTGATGATCACATACTCGTTCGTCTGCGACCAAGCTGCGGGCCGTAATCCAGTGGGTTGATACAACTCCTCTATTTGTTGATAATTCAGAAAAAGCCTTGTGGCTTTTTCGTCAGCTAAGGTGTCCCACCTAGATTCCTCAACTCTTTGAGCTTCAGAACTGCCGGCAGACGGAAGGAGGCAGTTGACGATGATTTGGGCGGCATCATGGTGAATCAGTCTGCCAGATTCAGGATGATAGCTGAAAGGGTAGAAAGAGACGGAGGCATAAGAATATTTTCGTAGAGTGCCTGTACCGGTGAGCTTGCCCCTTTCCTTTGGGTAAGCCTGATCCGTTGAGTAGACCGCATCGCGATTTTCTTGCCACTCTCTCTGCATTTTTCCAACAAGTTCGGAGTATTGGAGTGGATCCCCTATAGGCAGAATCGGTGGAGTCGGCATAACACGGTATGTGCCTGGTAATTGGGTAGCGCCAAGTCCTTTAACCTCAACAGACCGGACCCTGGCGCCAGGGGGAAGTGCAATCAAGAAGTTCTTGGCCGGAAGCATGGGTTTGCCTGGGACCATCAGATGACCAAAGTTCTCAACCGTGATCTTTTGCCCCTGCTCGGTGTCTTCAATCTTATATTCTCCCGCAGCTATGGTCAGACTGATTTGTTCACCGGGTAAAGGTTTTTCGTTTTCACTAATATCCGCACTTGAAGCAACAGTGCTTGTCATCAACATCGCCGTGAAGAGAACCACACTTATGGCCAGCCTGTTCGCGCTCTCCTTTCTCATTATTTCCTCCTGACATTAATCACCCGGCGGCGACCCACCGAGAAAGAGATAATTGATGAGATAGATAACATCCGCAATATCAACCATCCCATCAATATTAACGTCTGCAGACTGGATGGGATCAGGCGCGGAACCGTCTATGAAAAGATAGTTTATCAGATACAACACGTCCCCCACATCTATTATTCCATCTCCGTTACAGTCACCGCAGGTGAAGGCGGACATTCCTTCTCTTACCAGTGAGGGATCGCCATAAAGGTTATAGTCAAACATGTTCATGTATTCGTAATAGTGATCCCACCCATAGTTCTTGTTACAATAGGCCTTAGAGTCATAGAGGGCATCGCCGATCTTTTCCGGCCCGGTAGGGCCACTGATCATGTAACGGTTGAATTCATAGCATATTGACTCGGCACCACCACGTAGCGAGTCCCAATACACTGTTGCTGCAGCGCCTCGAGTAGCACTCAGGACGCCAACGGAAGAGCCAAATCCCGGCTTTGTCAACAGATCGATTCCTAGGTTGCCCTGGGCATTGGGTTCTGGATACCCCACATTACAGGAAATGGCGAAGACGATTGAAGGGTGATCATCATCTAAGTTAGAATAGACGCTGATGAAACCGTAATGCGTAATCTCGTTGGGATCGTGCGTTTCTGGAACGCCGTCTCCGTCATCCCACGACCAAACCATCCGGCCCGCACCACTCGGCGAGCCATGACCCGCCCAATTTACCACCGCATATTGCCCATTTCGCCAATCACTGGTAAAGGCCGTCTCGCTAAGCGGAGGCCAGGTGCACTCAGAAGTTGCTAAACCTGCTTGTTCGCTGTAATGGCCGATCGTCCACTCACTCATGAGGTCTGCCTCGATTAGGTCCAGACTGCGGCAGCCGTCCACCAAGGGCCAACCACTATAGTCTTGGTTGGCAAAAGCCAAGATGGCACCGGGATGCAAAGCTTGATTCTTCCAAGGGCCTGTATCCTGTTCAAAGTTGACCGATTTGTTAAGGGTGTATGTTATCCGAGCGTGGTCGTTGGTTGGAATCCGGCCCACAGACACCTCGGCCAGGAAGTCGGGGATGTCCTGGCCGTACTCGCCATGGAACCCATCCCCATCAAAATCCCAGGATTCAGCATCCGGACTGGACAAATCTGCATAATAGTAGTCAGTCGGCACTTCACCGCCTGAGGTATGAGGGTAGCCTTCTGAAAACGAATGGTTGATTGGATTTGGAAAGCAATAGCGCATAGGAATTGTGGCATAATCGCCCACCAAGAACACATACTCAATACTCCAAGGTATGTAATAGCTTCTGAGGAAGTTACGAATCTGTTCGGCAAGGTCGCCACCAGGTTGGCTCGTTATTTCCGTGTCGGTAGCAAGGACAATCCTGATGCTGTATCCCAGAGAAGCCTTCCAGTCCAAGAAGTCAGAAGAAGTTATGGCACTCAATAGATCACTCGTGGTAATGATTAAATAGTCGTATGTGTCCTCCCAGGCTTTGGGTTGTCGCCCTGCCGGTTGATACAAGTCCTTAATTTGTTCATAATTGACAAACAGCCTCGAAGCCTTCTCATCAGACACATTATCCCACTTCAGCTCTTCGACTCTTTGAGCTTCAGAACTGCCAGGAGACGGCAGGCTGTAGTTGACGGTGATTTCGGCAGCAGGATAGTGAATCAGTCTGCCCGATTGGGGATAGTAGCTGAAAGGGTA
>CAYFQZ010000463.1:0-6862 GCA_964345305.1 uncultured Ignavibacteria bacterium
AAGGTGGGAAAGGATCTTGCCGAGGCCATCTTCACCTATCCCAATAACACCTACAAGTTCACGCCGGTCCCACGCCTGGGAATTCCGGTGCACCGGGGAATGACCCACGACGGCCTGGGAGAATATCTCTCCAAGATAATCCAAAAGGCTCCCGGTCCCACCGCGGACATTGTCAGGATACTGAAAGATACCGGGACCGACGTGGTGGTGAGCTATCTTCCCGTGGGAAGCGAGGAAGCGACCAAGTGGTACGTGGAACAGGTGCTGGATGCCGGCTGCGGCTTCGTCAACTGCATACCGGTCTTCATAGCCAGGGAGAAATACTGGCAAAAACGTTTTGTCGATAGAGGCCTGCCGGTCATCGGCGACGACATCAAGTCGCAGGTGGGCGCCACCATCGCCCACCGGGTTTTGACCAGGCTGTTTCGGGACAGAGGGGTGAAGCTTCTCAGAACCTCACAGCTGAACGTGGGAGGAAACACCGACTTTCTCAATATGCTGGAGAGGTCCCGACTAGAATCCAAGAAGATATCCAAAACCGACGCGGTCACCTCCCAGCTGGATTACGATCTGGGTGCGGATAACGTGCATATCGGGCCTTCAGATTACGTGGCCTGGCTGACCGATCGCAAATGGGCTTACGTCAGGATGGAGGGGCAGACCTTCGGAGACGTGCCCTTGAACGTGGAGTTCAAGCTGGAGGTTTGGGATTCCCCCAACTCCGCCGGAGTGGTGATCGATGCGGTGAGGTGCTGCAAATTGGCTCTAAACCATAAACTCTCCGGAGCCATCGAGGCGCCGTCGGCATATTTCATGAAGTCGCCGCCCAAGCAATATACCGACGAGGAGGCACGGGTTATGACCGAGGAGTTCATACAAAAGCATCGCAGGACAGCCGCGCCGTCGAAGACCAGAAAGAAAGCAAGAAGATAGCATCCTTCAGGAAATATATGAGAGACTAAAGGGAGGTGGTCTAAGTCACGTGCCACCTCCTTATTTTCTTTCACAAACGCTTTTCAGCGGGTTCACTATATGGCAGGAATCTTCATAACCCTTGAGGGAATAGACTTCTGCGGGAAGACCACCCAGGCGCGAAGGCTGGTCTCCTACCTGAGACGGAAAGGCCATAAGGTGCTTCTGGTAAGGGAGCCGGGAGGAGACAGAATAGCCGAGAGGATCAGAAGGATATTGCTGAGCAAGAAGAACTCAGATATGACCGGCTTAACCGAGCTTTTGCTGTACGAGGCCGCCAGGTCTCAACTGACCGAGAAGGTAATACTTCCGGCCCTAAAACAGGGTGGAGTCGTCGTGTGCGATAGATACGCAGACTCCAGCTTGGCCTATCAGGGCTATGGCCGCGGTTTGAGTAAGAAGATGGTGAATCACCTGAATCATATAGCTACCTTCGGGCTTTCTCCTGATTTGACCCTCGTGCTGGACATGCCGGTAACGACTTCGTTAGGAAGGGGAAAGAAGGAGGGCAGAAAGAAGGATCGTCTCGAAGGGGAGAGATTCGAATTTCACCAGAGGATAAGGGAAGGTTTTTTGAAGATCGCCAGGCGGAACGGAAAGAGAATCAAGGTGGTCGACGGAAGGGGGAATATCGACAAGACCTGGCAGAAGGTCAAGGGAGTGGTGGACTCTTTCCTGTCCGAGTCAAAGGCGCCAAAGACGCGGTGAGACAGACCGATCCTGGTTCAGGGCGGGATCAGTTTGACTGCCGGACTGAAACCACCATCTCGCAGTCGCCCAATCCATTGGGCTCTTTTTTTCAAGCCGAAAAAACCCGGCCGGGCCGATAAATGCGGAGACACAATAGCGCCGGGCCATCGTAGAGCTATGTAGGAGTGTCTATCGGGTACGGGACAATTGACCGGAGGTGAACCATGCTGGAAAAAAACATAAGAATTCCCACGTCGGCTCTGTTTCTGGGTGTGGCACTGATCTGTCTTCTGATAGGAGGGCTGGTCTACGCCCTGACCGACAATCTCTATGCCAACCTGGAGGAGCTCAGCCTGGTGGCATCGGTGATTAAGATGCAATATGTGGAAGACGTTGACTCAGAGGGTCTGATCAAGGCCGGAATCGCCGGAATGCTGGGGACTCTCGATCCATTCTCGGAGTATCTGGATCCACAAAGGCATGACGCTCTTCTGGAGGATGCTCACGGTCAGTTCGAGGGATTGGGTATCGAGATCGCCATAAAGGACGGATGGCTTACAGTCATATCTCCCCTGGAGGATGCACCTGCCGAGCGATTGGGAATTCAGGCCGGAGACAGAATCACGGAGATCGAAGGCATCTCCACTGAGGGCATAACCATCGAAGAGGCGGTAAAGAGACTGAGGGGGAAAAAGGGAACCGTGGTTCACATCACCGTGGAAAGAGAGGGGATCAAGAAACCTATGGAATACGCCATCGAGAGAGACTTGATCTCCATCAGAGCAGTCCCCTATTACGGCCTGGCAGAGCAGGGCATAGGATACGTCAGGCTGAATCGGTTCTCCAACCTGGCTGCAGATGAGGTAAAAGAAGCGGTAAGCGACCTTTTGCGACAGGAGATAAACAGTTTGATTCTGGATGTGAGGGGAAATCCTGGCGGGCTTCTTTCCCAGGCCGTCGACGTGGCCAGTGTGTTTCTGGAACCCGGAAGGTTGGTTGTAGAGACCGAAGGAAAGGGTAAGGACCAGAATCAACAGTTCCATTCCTCGGGCAAGCCCCTTTTCCCGAACCTGCCCCTGGTGGTCCTGGTGGATGCGGGATCCGCATCCGGTGCGGAGATAGTTGCGGGAGCCATCCAAGACTGGGACAGAGGTTTGGTGATCGGAGACACCACCTTCGGCAAGGGCCTGGTACAGAACGTCATCGGGCTGAAGGACGGGTCGGCTTTGAAGCTCACCACCGCCAAGTACCTCATGCCGTCGGGAAGAAGCATCCAGAGGCCCGAGGACCTTCAGACCATCTTAATCTCCGGAACAGAAGGAACGGAGTACGACTCCGCGGCAGCGAAAAAAGGGTTTTTCACCAAGGCCGGACGGGTGGTGTACGGAGCAGGAGGAATAGCTCCGGACGTGTTCGTTCCCTATGAAAAGCTCTCGTCTCTGGAATACGGTCTTCTGGCCAAACGAGCTTTCTTTGGCTTCGCTGTCCACTACACGGCCACCCATCCCGCTGTTCCCAGGAATTTTGAAGTGGACGATGCCACGTTTTCTGAATTCCAAAGCTTTCTTCAATCTGAGAACTTCGATTATGAGACCTCATCCGAAATCGAGCTGAAAAAGCTAAAAGAGGCGGTACGCGAAGAGCAAAGATCGGAGACCATAAATCGACAAATGGAAAAACTGGAAGAGCTCCTGAAGACGGAAAAGCGAGAGGATCTGAAGCGTTCAAGAGAGTACATTGAATGGGAAATAAAGGAGAACATACTGGTCAAGCTCTACGGGCGCAACGCAAAGTATGAAGGCGTATGGTTCGAGAGCCATCCCCAGATAATAAGGGCAATCGAGATTCTGTCGAATCCCGGTGAATATGAGGCGTTGCTGGCGGCCAGATGATCTCGGCCCTGGCAACGGGTCGATGCCTTACCCTCTGGTCCGATGAAGAAAGGGACGCGGACGCGTCAGACCCGCTAGGCGAGTACTTCTTTTGAAGCAAGTCGCCTTTTTTCTCGTACTTCAGCCAGACCGGATAAGAATCTCTGCCGTCAAGGAATACTAGAATCGGAGCCTTAGGAGAGCTCAAGAAATATGTCTGACCTTCTTTTCATGCTGCTGGGAGGTATGGTCGCCGGCCTGTTCGGGTCGGTTCTGGGATTGGGCGGTGGCATCCTCATCATTCCCATGTTGACTCTGTTGTTCGGGCTTCCCATGAGGGAAGCGATCGGGGTCTCTTTAGTCTGTGTGATCGCGACCTCCTCTGGAGCAGCGAGCCTCTTTGTCAAGAGGCGTCTATGCGATATAAGGCTGGGCATGACCCTGGAGTTGGCAACCACCTTGGGTGCCGTCGCCGGAGGCGTGGTAGCAGGCATCATGGATCAGCGGCTTCTATCCGTGCTCTTTTCGGGTCTCCTGATCTACACAGCCTGCACCATGTTGCGAAAAGAGGCTGAGACCGGGCATTCAGATGCTGCCAATCCGATGTACGAATCGTATCAGATGGCCAATCTTCCGGTGGGGATGGGCGCCTCATTCTTTGCCGGTAACGTGTCCGGGCTTCTGGGCGTGGGCGGCGGCATCGTTAAAGTTCCGGTGATGTACGTTCTCATGAGAGTTCCCCTCAAAACCGCACTGGCCACCAGCAACTTCATGATCGGGGTCACCGCCAGTGCCGGTGCCTTCGTCTATTTTTCCAGAGGAGAGGTCCAGCCTCTGGTCGCCGGATCCACCATGCTGGGGGTCTTCCTGGGGGCGACCGCAGGGTCCCGGCTTCTGCCCAAGATCAAAGCAGGCTCCCTAAAGAAAGCGTTCATCGTGGTGCTGGTCTATTTGTCTTTCGAGATGCTGTTTAAGGGACTCGGTTTCCGACTTTTGTTCTAGGTTTTTGAGATGGTAAGAGGCAAATCAACATATGCGCGGATAAGCGCCATCCTTTTTTTCGGTTCGTTCTGCGCCGCAGCCTTGCTGGCTGTTGGACTCGGTATGCTCTGGCTTGGCGGGCATGACCTGGAGCAGCCTATCTCTTCGGTCCGTCCATCCCCCTCCGGCATGATCTCGGATCTTGCCGCAGGCGATCCCGTGACCCTTATAAACCTGGGCATCCTGGTCATGATGGTGACGCCATGCCTGAGGGTGGTGGCGGCGATCTTCGCATTCCTCTCGGAGAGAGATTACAGATATGCCGCGGTCGGTGTGGGCGTGATGACAATACTACTGTTCACCATCCTGCCGATTCTTTTTTGATCTCCCATGTCACTAGTGGGGACTAAAGCTCACCTTGATAGTGCGGAAAGATGAGTAAGTCAACAGACCTTCTGATATTGCTCGATTTTGATGGGACCATCACCCTGAACGACGTGGGAGCTCTCATATTCCAGACCTTCGCGCCCGAAGAAAATCACAAGTTCGTGTCATTGTGGCTGGAGGGCAAGATCAGCTCCAAAGAGTGTCTGGAAAAGCTGTGCCAATTAGTAAGAATCAGCAGATCGGACCTGAAAAAGTTCGTCCTCTCCCAAAAAATCGATGGAAATTTCTGCGATTTTGTCGATCTCTGTAAATGTAGGAACATTAGCCTGACGATCTTAAGCGACGGGTTGGATTTTTACATAAAGCTGATTCTCGAGAAATTCGGACTTAAGAAGCTTCCATTCTACTCCAACGTTCTCAGATTCGAAGGTAAGAAGCTGAAGCCCGAGTTCCCTTACTACCACCGAGGATGCGGAAATTGCGGCAACTGCAAGAAATATCATCTACAGAAGCTAAGAAAAAAAGAGCAAAGGGTCGTATACATTGGTGATGGGCTTTCGGACAAGTGCGCGGTAAGGGAAGCAGATATCATTTTGGCCAAGAACGACTTAAGCAGATTCTGCGCCAAGGAGCGTATCGAGCATTACCGGTTTAGCGATTTCGGAGATGTCTCTGAGATACTAGAGAACCTACTTCTGGACCAGGGGACGGTCACCAGATGTTCAAAGAAGTCTTTCCGCAAGTAATAACTCGTGGTTTGCGCAGCAAACCAGTTGAACTTCTTGTATCTGCCACAGAAGCGCCAACACAGGGAGAATTGACAAGATGAAGGCAGTCATCATGGCTGGCGGTTTCGGCACCCGGTTGAGGCCCCTCTCCTGCAATCTGCCCAAGCCCATGGTATACATGGCCAACAAGCCCATGATGGAACACATAGTCACCCTCTTGAGAAAGCACGGGCTTACTGACCTGGTGGTCTTGCTCTACTTCCAGGCCGAGACCATAAAGGACTATTTTGAGGACGGCTCGAGATTCGGCGTGAGGATGCAATACGTGCAGGCCACGGAGGACTACGGCACGGCCGGAGCGGTGAAGAATGCCCAGGAGTTTCTGGATGACAGGTTTTTGGTCATCTCCGCCGATGTGCTGACCGACATAGACTTGACAGCCGCCTGTGATTTCCACCGGGAGGCTCAGGCCGAGGCCACCATGGTTCTGGCTCGCATGGAGAACCCTCTCTCGTACGGGGTGGTGATCACACAGGAGGATGGCAAGATATCCAGGTTTCTGGAGAAGCCGACCTGGGGAGAGGTGTTTAGCGACACCGTAAATACCGGCATATACGTTCTGGAGCCCGAGGTACTCAAGCAGATACCGGAAAAGCAGAATTTCGATTTCAGCAAGAACCTCTTTCCTCCTATGCTCTCCAGCGGCCAGAGGCTTTTCGGATTCGTGACCCCCGACTACTGGAGAGACGTAGGCAATCTGGAGGAGTACTTCCAGGCCCATCAGGACATTCTGGAGGGTAGGGTTCACGTCGAGGTCGGCGGAAATCTGCTTCATCGCGAAGGAGCCAGCATCTGGGTGGGCAAAAACGTCAAGGTGGGCGACAAGGCCGACTTCAAGGGCACGGTGATCATAGGCAGCGATGCTCAGATAGGTTCCCATTGTTTCATATCTGATTCGGTCCTGGGTGACCACGTTCAAATCGGAGATGATGCCAATCTGGACCGCTGCGTGGTCTGGAAGGACACTTTCATCGGTAGAAGAGGCGTACTGACCGAGGCCATCGTGGCCAATAACTCCACGCTGGAGGAGGAGACGGTAGTCTTTGAAAACGCCATCATCAGTGAAAACTGTCATATCGAGAAGGGCGCCAAGATAAAGGCCAACGTGAGGATCTGGCCGGGAAAGCGGGTGGAAGCCGGCTCTATTCTTTCCTCCAGCTTGGTCTGGGGAGA
>CAYFQZ010000464.1:0-7549 GCA_964345305.1 uncultured Ignavibacteria bacterium
AGTTACGCCCTTCCCGCGGACTGGGTTGATAAGAACTGCTATGTGGTGGTCTTCGCGCAGGCGGACGGTTACAACGATAGATCGGTGTTCTGCACAGCCCAGGCAGACGTTTTCCAAACCTACATAGTAGGTGATGCGACCGGCGACGGCATAATCGACGTGGCCGACGTGGTCTTCCTGCTTAACTACCTTTACAAAGGAGGCGCGGAGCCCAGCCCTTACGGCAGAGGCGAGGTCACCGGAGACGGTCTGATAGACGTAGCCGACGCTATCTATTTGCTGAACTATTTGTACAAAGGTGGACCGCCGCCCTTCTAAAGGCGGACACTATCGATCACTGCTAGTTAACTGAAAGATGAGGTCAAAGGAGGAGAGATGCATAGCTTCATTCGCGCACCGTTGTTTTGGGGGGCTTTGGTCGTTTTTCTGGCAGGGGCAATCCTGGGTGGAGGGCAGGAGGTAGCCCACGCTCAATACAGCTTTACCTACACCTCGGATGACACCGTGGAGGCCGGCGCACTTTGGGACACCACGGAGTTCCACGCTGTTCTGACCAACACCGGAGCTTTGGATGACAGCTTCCTGGTGACGCTTACCGAGCTTCCCCCGACTCCCGAGGAATGGTGGGTCGAGCTGTGCGCCGCCGGAGCATGCCAGGATACTCTGGTAACCCAGGTAAACGTGTTTCTGCCAGCGGGAATGTGGGAGGATGAGTGGGTCAATGTCATGCCCCGGACGTCCGGACACGGGAAATTCACGGTCACCGTACAGTCATACGGCAACGGAGCCACCGACGGTATCACCTTTCTTCTGAGTGCTTACCAGGGACCGGTTACGGACAGGCGGGGTATAATCGTTTTGGCGACACTCATCATGAGTACCGGCTTGTACTTGCTTCATAGAAGGTATAGACTGGCCAAACAGAGACAATCGTAGGACGATCAATCGCCGGAATGGGCAGTTCAGAAACGTGGTCGCTCGATTCATCGAGCCATCCGAAGCCAATCCATCGCTTCAGCAAACACAGACAGAACACTGATGTTGAGAAGACCTCTCTTATTGTGAGGAGAGGTCTTCTCTGTTGGCAGAGCGTGTGTGGTGCCAGGAGGCGACAGAAAAAAGCCATTGCCCGTATGGATTCCTTCGTTATAATAGGAGATAAGCAAGCGCCCCAGGGGCATCCGGGGCGAAAGGAGATCGACGCCGACCATGTCGCTTAAACACGGGATTCCTGCACTCCTCACCTTGGTCCTTCTCTTAACAATTTGCACGTGCACCACCAGGAATCTTCTTTTTTCGGAGAAGACCGGCGCCATTGCCGTAACCTCTGACCCTGCGGGGGCGGCCATTCTCCTGGATCACGGTTTGACCGGCACAGCCACCCCCGATACGCTCTTTGACGTGACAGCAGGAGATCACGTGGTTTCGGTGATGCAGAGTGGATATGTGACCTCTCCGGAATCCCTGGTGGTGACCGTAGAGGAAGACCAGATCAGCAGCGCAGAATTCGTGCTTTTGGAGACCTCAAAGGGCTCACTTGAAGTCACCTCCAATGTCGGCGACGCCTTCATCTGCATAGACAACCAGCCTACCGCCGAGACAACGCCTCACGTGTTTTTCAACGCCATTCCGGTGGGAACTCACGTCATCTCGGTATTCAAGGAGGGATACGCGAACGACAACCCGGCCAAGGAGATCGTGGAGATAGTCACCAAAGACACGGCCAAGGTGAACTTTACCCTCACGCCGGCGGAGACCGGACTGGAGCCCGGTATGCTGACCCCCGATTTTGATCTGGAGGATGATCTGGGATTTTGGCGCAGATTCTACGCCTACCGCGGGTACGTGACCATAGTCAATTTCTGGGCGATAAGCTGCAATTACTGCATGCTGGAGCTGCCATATCTGGAGCAGCTGCACATGGAGTACTCGGCCGACAGCCTGATCATACTTGGGGTCAACTACGAAGACGGTTTCAACCTAATTCGTCAGACCAGGGAAAGCGAGGGGCTTTCGTTCATCCTGCTGAAGGGGGTGGGAACCGATGTCATCGGCGATTACAATGCTTTGCCTGCTCCCATAACGGTGTTCATCGATCGCGACGGAACCATATACCACTACGACCGGGGATTCCAGACCTGGGAGATCTCCATATACAGGCAGAAGCTTGACGAGTTGTTCGGCAAATAGAAACGTGCATCAATCTGGAGAATCTTATGAAGGGAACAGAATGAGAAAGCTACTTACCGAGTCGGTCCTGGGTTTCCTGATCTGGTGTCTGGCCCTGAGCCATGCCCAGGCAGGAAAGAAGCTCCCAAAAGCACCCAATTTCACCGCTCCTGATCTGGAGGGGAACAAGGTAGAGCTGAACGTCCTGCTTGGGCAGGGACCGATTCTGATCAGCTTCTGGGCCACGCACTGCAAACCCTGCGTCAAGGAGCTCAACAAGCTGCAGAAACGATATCCGGAGTATAGAAAGAAAGGTTTCGAGATTCTCGCTGTGGACGTGGACGGCCCGCGCAGCGTTTCCAGGGTCAAGTCCAAAGTAAAGGGTCTTAAATGGAAGTTCCCGGTGCTCTTTGATACGAACAGGGACATATACAGGAAATATCACGTGCTGGGAATACCACACACCGTTCTTATAGATCAGGATAAGAAGATCAGATACACTCACACCACCTATCGATCGGGGGACGAGAAGATCATCTGGGAGAAGGTGGATGAGATCTTTGCCGAGAAAAAGGAGGTATCGGAGGAAAAAGAGGGGAAAGAGAGTGGGGAATAAACCATCTTTTGACGCTTCAGTTTTTCCTTCATCAGACTGCCGGCGGCAAGTCCGCTGGCTGGTCCTGATCGTGCCATCCATCATTCTGATCACCGGCCACTCAAGTGCGGTTGCCCAGGATTTCGGGTTTGGTGGATCTGATTCCTGGAGTATCAGCGCCAGCAATCAGCTGGAGTATTCCTCCGACAGAAAGACCCATCAGGACATATTTCACAACTGGGCGGACCTGGACTTAACTTACTCAGACTACCGGGCGAATCTGCGGTACGACGCTCATCAGCCGGACGACTGGGGACAGACCTGGCAAGGGTTCTCCTTCAGAAACGTGCAGCTTTCCAGCGAGTTTCTGAACGTCACCGCCGGCAATTATTACGTGATCTTCGGGCGGGGTTTGATCTTGCGCACCTACGAAAACAGAGATATAAGGCACGACAACAACATCGACGGGGTCAGGGGAAAGGTCGAATTCGAGGGCTTCAACCTGACCATGCTGGGGGGAACTGCCACCGGCAGATATGAGAGACTGTCCGATCCCCTTCACGCGGCGGATGGGAAGGTTGCCTTCACCGAATGGATGACTTTGGGAGGGAGCTACCTCCGTACCAACGTAACCGACTTCGGGCTGGTCAGGATGTACGGCGGAAACGCAGCGGTGAGCCTTCCCAACATCGACCTGTACGCCGAGGTGGCTGAGAAGGACAACCCCTCAGGGGAATACATGCCCGGTGACGGGACCGGCATCTATGCCTCCGCAAACGTTTACACCGCAGGCCTGGGACTGGCCCTGGAATTCAAGGACTACGACAAGCTGGCCTTCACCAACCAGGACGTAATCTTCAACAATCCTCCGGCACTCGCCAGAGACCACGCCTATACTCTGCTTAACAGACATGCATACGTCCTGGAGATGAACGATGAGCGGGGATACCAGGCAGAGATAACCAGCAGTCCCGTTGAGAATCTGTCCGTTCTGGTGAATGGCAGTTACACGACTGACCGGAAGGACAACTCGGCGTTCTTCGAACTCGGCAACTTGGTGTTCTCCGAAGTCTACGGTGAGCTGGAATACGATCACTCCGACAAGGCGACGCTGAAAGGGGGATTCAGCGTACAGGAGTATGAGAAAGAGGAGGGTTCGCCGGTTCGCCTGGCTCCGGTGGCCGATCTTGTTTACTATCTTACGGAGGCCACCACGGTCAATTTCATTCTGGAACATCTCTATACCGAGAAGTACGATGGAGATCTGACCTATTACGATCAGATCCTTTCGCTTTCCCTTTCTCAGTCACCGGTCGCCTCTCTTACCTTCACCTGGGAGAGAACCACCGAATGGGAGACCGTGGAGGAGTGGACCGGCAGAAGAGACTGGTTCATCGGCACCCTGGATATGGCCCTGGGGGACAATCACAATCTCAGTTTAAGCGTCGGCTCCAGGCGAAAAGGCAAGGTCTGCGCCGGGGGCGTGTGCGTCGACAAGCCCGCTCTGGATGGGTGGGAAGTGAAGCTTTTGAGTCGATTCTGATCGGCGTCGGAACGCCGATCCGGCCATCAGAAGCTGCGTGGAGGTGGTAAGGTAAAGTTTCATTCTTTTAACTGGTCGCTTGCCTGAATACGAGCGCCGCGGGCGTAGAAAGCGCCAAGATTTGCAGTTATTGCTGCTTTCCGACAATGGCGCTGCCCAGACCCTTCCTCAGCTTTCTCCAGGGGCTCCTTCTTCTGTGTGCCTTTCGTTTTATCTCGTCGATTTTGCTTTTGGCGGCCTCGTATCCTTTGCGGATACACTCATCCGCCTTCCCGAAGTCAGCCCAGTGAATCGATCTTACCTCCGGCGTGATGACCACGTCGCATCTCTCCAACGTGACTTCGGTTAGCTTTTCCCGGGTAAGGGCGTCCGCTCTCAAGACTACTTCTATTCCGCTGGCAAACCCCCTCTCCTTTCTGATGATCCTTGGGATGCTGACCCCCACCACGAAATCCGCCCCCAACTGTCTTGCCGCGTCCACCGGCACCAGGGAGGTGACGCCCCCGTCGGAGAGAAGCCGGTCGTTGCTCTCCAGCGGAGGGAAAATTCCCTCGATGCTGGCGCTGGCGTAGAGGGCTTCTATCATGGAGCCCTTGCTGAGCACCACCTCGTCGCCGGATGCAAGATCGACAGCCACTGCCGCAAAGGGTATTCTCGCCTGCTCGATGGGTTCGTCCCTTATGGCCGTCTTGAGGGGACGCATCAGCTTTTCTTCCGGTTCCAAAGAGATTCGGCTCGCACCTACGACGTAGATCAGTCTCCTCCGAACAAAATAGCCCAGCTCCTTTAGAAGGCCTTCCCTTCGTTCGCTTTTCTCGTCCTCGTGGCAGAGAAACTCCATCCATCCGCTTTTCAAATCGAACTTGTCTATGAGTTCGTGAACCAAAAGGATCAACTTTTGGCTGTCGCCCAGCTGCGCGTACGCCCCACCCACGACCGCGCCCATACTGGTTCCGGCGATTGCATCGATGGAAATGTTCTCTTCTTCCAGCGCCTTCAGCACGCCGACATGCGCCAGCCCGCGTGCTCCTCCGCCGCCTAATGCCAATCCTATTCCGATCTTCTTCTTCATTCCCGGACTCCCTCTGAAGAAGCGAAACGACCAGGTTGCTGCACCACGGCCGGACATTCATAATATCGTCATCTTCGGCCCGCAGGCGTAGTCGGTTCGGAGATGCCGGACGGAAGAGTTCGGCCGCGCATCGCCCTTCTTCCATGACAAAGAAAAAGGTGGGTGAACGCCACCCACCTTAGATTACGAACCTACCTCGATTGAGGCTGAGTTTATGAGAATATCTTCCCGGGGTTGACAAGGTTGTCGGGATCAAAGGCGGACTTTATCCTTCTCATCATCTCGATCCCCTCCTTTCCTACCTCCCACTCGAGATATTTCGACTTGGTCACTCCGATCCCGTGCTCCCCGGAGAGGGTTCCGCCCAATTTCAGCGTGTGCTCGAAAAGTTCGTCCACCGCTTTTTCGACCCGCTCCATCTGCTCGGAATTCCTGGAATCGCACATGAAGGTGACATGTAGATTCCCGTCCCCTGCATGTCCGAAGTTGTTTATGTTAACCTGGTACTTCTTGGATATCTCCTTGATCTTCCTCACGATGGTCGGCAGCTGGCTGGCGGGAACGCAAATATCCTCGTTCACCTTGGTGGGAGCGATCTTAAGAAGCGACGCGGATATCGATCTTCTCACCTTCCAGAGTTTGTCTTTGTCCTCCTGGGTTTCAGCAACCTGCAAGGTCTTAGAATTGTTGTTCCTGCAAATGCTCAGTACCTCCTCGAACTCCTCCTCCACGGCCTTCTGATCATTCCCATCCACCTCGATCAGCAGAACCGCCTCGGACTCCGGCACGTTTTCCAGCTTCACGTAGTCCAGCACGCATTTAAGGGTGCTGCCGTCAATGAACTCCAGCACGGAAGGGATTACTCCCGCTGCGGTGATTGATGCAACCACCTCGGCGGCATTTTCCATCTGGTCGAACGTAGCCAGGACGGTCTTTTCGTGTTTGGGTTTATCCAGCAGCCTCAGCGCGACCTTGGTGATCAGTCCCAAAGTCCCTTCGGACCCGACCAGCAGAGATTCGAGATCGTAGGAGCCTCCACCGTCGCCATCCAGAAGGCCGGTCTTTATGATTTGTCCATCCGATAGTACCGCTTCCAGCCCGAGCACGTAGTTTTTGGTCACCCCATACTTCCGCCCTTTGAGGCCCCCGGCACACTCGGCCAGATTTCCTCCAAGTGTGGAAAACTTCAAACTGGAAGGATCAGGAGGATAGAAGAGCCCGAACTTGCCCACGTAATCCGCAAACTCCTGGGTGATCACCCCCGGTTCCACGATGGCGTATTTCTTCTCCTGGTCCAGATGCAAAACCTTGGTCATCTGCTCGAAGCTGACCACGATCCCGCCCTTGATAGGAAGGCTTCCGCCCGTATAACCCGAACCTGCCCCGCGCGGAACCACCACGACCTTGTGCTCGTGTGCATACCTCATCAGCTTGGCCACGTCTTCCGTAGAACGAGGGAGCACAACCGCATCGGGAAGAAAGCTCCTGTTGGTGGCATCGTAGGAGTAGGTGATTTTCTCCTCCGGAGAGGTCAGTAGTCGGTCTTCGGGGAACAGCTTCCTAAGATCCTTGTCTATGTCGGTCGTCATATCCGGCCCTTCTTAGTAGGTTGACAACCACAACGGCGTGTCGGCGAACGAAACTTATAATTATACGAAACCAATTTTGTCTTGATTAGACTTCCCACGCCCTTCTTCGAATTCGAAGCGGCTGCCAAGAAAGACTTCCTCAGATTTCGTGGCAAAGAAACCGATCTAAAACCCCTCCCCCCTGTTTGCTCCCTCTCCGCGCAGTGAAGAGGGAGATTGGCGGTGAGGCTGCTCCGGCAGAGTTTGGCCATAACAGAAATAAAAAAGCCCCCCGCGGCCAGCGGGGGGCTTGACGTCGTTTACTTCTCCATATTGTAGGGAATACTCAGCTCCTGGGAGAGATTCTTCAGCGCTGCTACGACTTTCTCCTGCAAGGGGACGCCGATCTTCTTGTATTCGTCGTTTTTCTCAAACTCTTTTTCTCCGTGGATGAAGATTCGGTTTTCTCCTTCCGCCTTTTGGGAATCCTTCAAGCCCTGGAGCATCTCATCCATTAAGGCCTTGAATTTCCTCAAAGGGATGAAGTTCTCAGGAATACGCCAAGGGTGGCGTCAATCAGGATGCCCCTCTCGCGTCCATAG
>CAYFQZ010000465.1:0-2289 GCA_964345305.1 uncultured Ignavibacteria bacterium
CAGACGTCCATTCACTATTCAGGGAGATCTTGTGGAGATAGGTTCGACCGATCTTCCCACCGATATAGTTGTCAAAGTATTATGGTTGATAGAATATGACGACATAGATGAGGAGGGCAGTCGTATCAAAAAACGGAATTTCGTTCAGTCGCCGGAGATATCGATAATTGACCCTACCTCCGGCAGCCTCGGGTACGAACTTGTTTTACGTGGCCCACCACCTCAAGTAGCGCTTGAGAATCCACCAAGACATATCGGAGTAGCTACAGGTATTATTATTGCATTCCAAGATACTGAAGGGGACGGCTCTTTTTCAAATGGAATAGACAAAATGATTGCTCTTCCGCCAAATCTCGGCGGTATTAATCAAATGCGTCAACTGGTTTTCTACTTGCCGCGCCAGCCAGAGGAGTTGCTGAGGGATTCTCAGAAGGGCCAGATTAGCGAAGAGTTTTTGAAACTACGCAAGGGATTTAGCATTGCTTCGTTTGCCCCGAAGTTTATGGAAGATGGATTTCGTTTGAGAGACGTGGAGTCAGATACCCCCGTATCCATTGACTTGGTGATTTCAGAACGAAGTGTGGCAATCTTAAACGAATTCACCCTTGGT
This sequence comes from uncultured Ignavibacteria bacterium, assembly GCA_964345305.1. Lineage (GTDB taxonomy): Bacteria > Zixibacteria > MSB-5A5 > MSB-5A5 > SM1-73 > SM23-73-3. The sequence continues at coordinate 611 of CAYFQZ010000465.1, forward strand.
TCGGAATAGATTTCGAAGTGATCCTGAGTGGGCTCTCTCTAGACTGAGTAACGTCCGGGGTAGATATGTGAGACAGCACTGGCTATAAAGGAGGGGATCATGACTCGGACAGCGTTTGACCCTCAGATGCACGGTTTTGCCTTCGAGAATCGGTGGGGGTTCGAGGAAGAAGAATGGCAGCAGTTGCGCAAGCTTTTCTCTGATCTTCTCGGGTGGGGAGCCATGTTCCAGGAGGACGCGTTCGGGCTGACCGGAGCGCCTTTTATCCCCTTTGGCACCCGGGCCTTGCGCGGCAAGATGCAAAGCGAACTCCCCCCGGTGTATGGCCTGTGTGGGGGGATGTGCTTTACCGCGCTCGACTTCTACAAGGCCGGCCTGCCTCTCCCCAGGGGGCAGCATCGTGATGATCGCCCTGCCCCCGGAACGGTCCTGCGCCGCTACATCTGGAAGCGGCAGTTGGAAAGCCTGGTCATAGATGGAACCAGGTTCCTGGCCTGGCTGATCTTCTTGAACCATGTCTCCCCGGCCTGGCCGTTCCGGGGAGGAACCGCCTGGCTCCTGGCCCGCTCGAAAGAAGAGTGGAAGAAGCTGAAAGCCTCCGTGGAGGCTGGCGAACCGGTTCCGATCGTGCTGGTGCGCGATACGGACAGCGTCTTGGACTACCATCAGGTTCTGGCCATCGGCTACGACGAGGCGGACGAGGTCCATGGCACGATCTACCTGTACGACCCCAACTGCCCAGACAAAGTGTCCACCATCCACATCGAATTTGGCGAGCAGGTGCTCCACGGCCAGGAAGGCTGCGATCCATCCATGGTACTGCGCGGCTTCTTCTGCGAAGTCTACACGTTTTCTCATCCAACTGAGGCCATTGAGTAGATTGACAATGTCAAACTAGGCTCTGAGCGGGTCCGTGACCCGCGAATCGCGGAAGAAAGTCACCGTTGACGTGCCAGTCACGCCGGTCGCGGACCGGCTGCGAGCCGGAACATGACACCTTTATGTTAATCTGACATTGTCGAGCTACACAGAAACAAATGAAAGTGCCGCTGCTGCACAAAATGTACAGGCTCAGAATTCATACCTCAATCAAGCGGTCATATTTCACCAGCAAGCCGAATCGCTCAGAAAAGAAGGGCAGCCGGTTCACAAGATCGGTACGGCTGCTAAGAGAATGTTTAATGCTTTGGGAGATGCCTGTCACATAGCTCAGGATCGAGGCGCCCACTGGGAAGGCGTTAAGGGAAGAGGCCATAATGATCCAAGAACCAAAGAAGGGTGGAATCCCGATAGCCCAGCTGACAATGGTACGGGTTACGCAAGTGCCATTAACAATACAAAGCAGCTGTTCAGAGAATGGAAAAATCTAACTTCCTAAAGAGAGGACAGTCCAGGTAAGCTGATACAAGCTACGTATCGCGGCGAGATGCAGGATCGTATGCATAACCTTCGCCAGTGCATTGCCAACGGCCTGCTCGATGCCCACAGCCGGCTCAACGCCAACACCAGCAAAACCCTGGAGGCGGCGTCGTTTCTCTACGCCCTCGTCGAACTGCTGAGCGACAAGGGCCTCATCACCGTCGAGGAACTGGACGAGCGCAAGCGGGCTATGGGCCAGCGCATGAGCAAGCTCATCATGAATAGGCATAATTCCTAAGGAGGAGGGAGATGAACGGAAA
>CAYFQZ010000466.1:0-5715 GCA_964345305.1 uncultured Ignavibacteria bacterium
TCCCGGCGGCAGGTTCGCTTTCGCTAATTCTGTGGCCCAGACCTATATTCCCGAGCACTTTTTTCCCGTGTGTGAGAGCATCGGGCTGACCGAGCGCGGCGATGCCAACGGCGATGGCCAAATCGACATAACTGATGTCCTCTACATGCTGAACTATCTGTTCCGGAGTGGGCCGCCGCCGGTCTCGTTCGTGGCTGGAGACGCCAACTCCGACGACGATCTCGGCGTTCTGGATCCGCTCTACCTGTTGAATTACCTGTACAAAGGAGGGCCGCCCCCGATTTGCTGATTGTCGTTAGTTATCCTGCAGATCCGGCTTTCAGGTGAACCCAGTGATCATCCGTTACATCCGCTCAATCCGTTGACGGCTTTGATCGCTTGGCCTCGTCCCACAGAGAATCCAGAAGGGGAAGTCCAGCTTCTTTGAGAGGAATCTCCTTTCGTTTCAGCTGCCTCTCTACGTAGTTGAACCTCTTGACGAACTTATCTACGGTCTTTCTCAATGCGAACTCCGGATTGACGTCCAGGTGCCGGGATAGGTTAACCCAGGAAAAGAGAATGTCTCCTATCTCTTCCTCAACCTGATCCGGCCTGACTCGCCTCCTGCTGATGGCCTTTTTCAGCTCACCTGTCTCTTCCTCGATCTTGGAAAAGACCTCTTCGGCGCTTTTCCAGTCGAAGTCGAATCTGGCCACCTTCTCCCCCACCCGGTAAGCCTTGAGCAAGGCCGGCAGGTGACGCGGGATGCCGGAGAGAACCGTCTTGTTCCTGGCCCTGTCGGTGCTCAGCTTTATGTGTTCCCAGTTTTTCAGCACCTCCTCTTTGGAGACACCCTTCCTCTTCCTGAAGACGTGGGGATGCCTGGTCTTGAGCTTGTCTCCGAGATGCTGTATCACGTCGTGGATGTCGAACTCTCCCCTCTCGCTGGCTATCTGAGCGTGGAAGATTATCTGCAAGAGCAGGTCACCCAGTTCCTCCTTCAGTCTCTCGTGATCGCCCGTCTCGATGGTATCTAACACCTCATATGACTCCTCGATCAGGTAGGGCAAAAGAGACTTGTGGGTCTGCTCCCGATCCCAGGGGCATCCACTCTTGGACCTGAGTCTGGACATCAGCCTGATCAGGTCAGAAAACGTGTCAACTCTCTTCTTCATGGCTCTCCATGCCAGTATTTTGAAGACCGGTTCTCTGGCGTAATATACACATTCCGCGGCATGGTTCAAGGCGTTTTTGAGCACATCTTCCCAGCCGGGTGATGGACTTGAGCGTAACGCCCCGGCTCGTTCGTCCCGGATGAACCGGAGAGTGATTAGCGGGTTGGGGTGGAAGTACAGGGTCCGGGAGTTGGGGCGTGACACAGGGCATGGGGAGCATCTCTGGGAAAATCGGGGGGTAGGGAGGGAATTTTCGATTTTGAAAAAAAATCGTTGACAAAGTGGGGGGTATTCTTTAATTTTGGAAATCTCAGCCGGACATGTGTCGATCTGTCTGCCTGGGATAAAGACGCAGTGGAACGAGACCGGCAAACCTAAAAACAAGAGGTGAGACATGAAGAGACGGCGCGTTGTTCTCTGGCTGATCTTTTTCGTTCTTGCGTGCACAGGTTCCTCCGTGGCCGGGGGCGGATTTGCACTCCCCGGTGTTGGATCCAAAGCCTTGAATATGGGAGGAGCCTTCAGAGCAGTGGCTGACGATTGGAGTGCAGCCTTCTGGAATCCGGCGGGCTTGGCATACCTGCCCAGCTCCGAGTTTTCCACCAATCTGTATGCCTTGAATTTCCGCCCGGAGTACACCCCCGACGTAAGCTTAGGGGAATCAGGCTTCAATTACAACCTTGGCTTCCCCGAAGAGAAATATTATCCGGATGATCGCTCCTTCTGGCTTCCCAGCCTCTCCGGGTTCTATAAATTCCCCCAGGTGGAGGGCTTCACCGGCGGAGTCGCGTTTTATGTACCCTATAAGACGGAGGCCGAGTGGGATCTGTACAAGCCACCTTCGGGCTTTGACAACGACATTGAGTATCCCAAGTTTGAGCACAAGACGGACATACTGGTATGGGACATTCATCCCACCGTGGCGAAAAGCTTTATGGATGACAAGCTGGCTTTGGGCCTGGGACTCAGCATCCAGAGATCCGATTTCGAATTGCGAAGGACGGTGCTGGTCCCCTCCTTTGTCATGCCCAGACCCTATGATTTCTGGCCTATGGATTCATATATGAGGACCGATGGCTGGGGACTGGGGTTCAATGTTGGCGTCCTTTACAAGGCCAGTCCCACCTTTCAACTGGGAGCATCATACAGCAGCCCGATAGACATGACTCTCTCCGGGAACATGGAATTGGTGATCTATGCGCCGGTCATACCCGGCTCCGAAATCCTGGGGGGCACGGGTCATTACAAGGACAGCGATTTTGAGACCACGCTCCCGCTGCCCGGGGAGATAGGCCTGGGGGTGATGTACAAGCCCAACGAGAGGCTAACCTTATCTTCTGACATCAGCTCGGTCAACTGGTCCAGGCTGGAGAATCTGGATATAAAAGACATGGTGCTTACGCCCAGCCAGCACGATACCATCTACCTCTCGATCAGGGACACCCAGTTGCCGTTCAACTGGGACAACATAACCAGATTCAGCCTGGGGGCTGAATACGTCCTGAGAGAGGAATTGTTTCTCCGGGGCGGATACTTCTTCGAACAGTCTCCCATTCCGGACGAGACCTTCACCCTGCTGATTCCCGACGTTGGAGATAAGCACAGCGTCAATGTGGGGTTATCGTATCAGGTGAACTCTTTTGAATTCGGCTACGATTTCCAGTTGGTGGCGCATCAGAAAAGGGAGTTTTCTACCCTGCAGGACATCAATGACGACCTGCGGTTTGACAATATGCCCGGAGAATACAGGATGAATTTCTATTCTTCCGGCCTGTCTTTCACGTATCGCTTCTAAACGGCCACAACTCAGAACAGAAAAAAAAGGAGATGACATGAAAAGGATACTGCTTGGATTGCTTCTGGCCTTCCTGATTCTGACGCTTTTCATGGCTTGCGGCAAGAGGGACAACCCGGCGAGAGTCCGGTACCTTTATCACGATCCGTGGCAGCTGGCCGGGATGGAATTCGAGTCACTGAAGGGGAGTATCGTTGACGATCCTTTCATACGCGACGTGCTCGTCTACCTGCCCCCCGTATATGACCCGGAAAAGCACACCCCCCTGATACCTAATCAGGGCTTCTCCGTGCTCTACTTGCTTCATGACTTCGGCACGGACAATTCGAGCTTCGTCTCGGTATACAAGGTCGTACAGGTGGCCGATCAGCTCATCGACGAAGGGCAGATTCAGCCTATGATCATCGTCATGCCCGACGCATCCTCGATATTCGCTGGAGGGAGCTTCTACACCAACTCTTTCCTGCTGGGAGATTACCAGGACTACATCATCGAAGAGTTGATGACGGTCATCGACACCAGCTTCCACACTTACGTCGCCAAACCGCAGGACGAGTACATACCCGATCCCAGATTCAGAGCCATAGGCGGGCTGGGAATGGGAGGATATGGGGCTCTCAAGCTGGCTATGAACGACGCCTCGCTCTTTGCGTCCGTAAGCGCCATGAGCCCTTACACTTCTTTCGAGTCTTTCCTCGACCAGGAGACCATAGACACCGTCTTTAAAGAAAACGGCATTCCCGCAGGCGACGTCTCCTACGCCAGCTACAAGACCCTCAGCCCCGAACCGGACGACCTTCATCCAGATAAGACGTACAGCCAGATCGTCTTCGCCATGGCAGCCGCATTCTCACCCCACGTCCCGACCGATCCTGATACCACCAATTTCATCGCCCTGGTCGTGATAGGAGGGCAAACCTACGGCGTGGACCTGCCTTTCGACTCCACCAGAACCATCCAACCGGGGTCTCCCGTGTGGAACAGGTGGTTCCCCCACGACCTCAAAACCAAATTGGCCAGCGATCCTGATGCCTTCGGGGATCTGGAGATCTATTTGGACTGTGGAAACCAGGACGAGTTCAAGCTGTACCGGGGTGCCAGAGGATTCAGCCAGCTGCTTTCCCTCTACGGAAAAGACCACACCTACGTCGAGTACAGCGGCTATCCGGGCTTGCCGGCCGGACACGACAGCTTCATATACGACCGGCTGGTGGAAATCCTGAAGTTTCATTCCCAGCATTTCCCTCCGCCAGCTTACAGAGAATGAGTCTGGAAACGATATAGCAATACCAAGATCAAAGAAGGTCAGGGAATCGAATCCCTGACCTTTTTTGCATTTTCACATTCAGGCGTGATTTTCCTGATCCGGCGCGTGCTGTCGAGCCAGATCAAGCCGCCACCGTCTGGCGATCCGCTCCGGTGCCGGCAGAGAGTGGCGAACCCTCCTTTTGTGTACAAAAATGGATTGACAATATCGAAAAATGTGTTATCATGCGTGCAGGTACCAGGGGCAACCTGTCAACTGGCGTAAATCTGGGCGGTAAGAACTAACTTGGTCCGTTTTCCAGGGACTCGATTCTGTGAGTAGGACCGGACACGTTTTTCGCTGGTTGTTCTGAAAACACGGCATTGTGACGTATAAATGGTGATAGATTTAGTCTTGATTCCGTGAGCAAAGGATCCTCTTTCCCAACCGATTAAACTTAGAGGAGGTTCATCGTGATCGTTGGCAAAAGTCCGAACGCTACCAGGGTATTGGCTTGGGTCCTCCTGACCTGCTTGACCTTTTTTGGCTTTTCGGCTGCTTCCTGGGGAACAGCCAATCAAACCTGGATTCCGCTGGCTCCGGCGGCAGATAAAGCTCCCCGATTGGATCTGCTCCGCTCCGATTTCGATCAGATCGTGATCCAGATTCAGATTCCGGGGGTGTGGTCGGAAGCACTGGCCACGGACGAGGGGAGTTTCTCCTTGATATCCCTGCTTGATCATGGCGCGGGCACCGTGGTGGGCGAGCCGAATCTGCCGGTGATGACCAAGATGGTGCAGATTCCCTTCGGGGCGGAGGTGAGCGTGAGCCTGGAGGACTTCCAGGTCATTGAGAGAAGCCTGCAGGAGTTGGGGATGGCGGACAGGATCGTGCCGGTTCAGCCCTCTGTTCCCAAAATCGAGGGAGCGTGGGAAGAGGCCGGGTTCGTTATCGACCAGGAGGTCTACCAGCGCGATACGTTTCTGCCGGAAGAGCGCGTGAAACTGGGAGAGATCGGGGTGATCCGGGGTCACCGGTATGCCACGGTGCTGATTCATCCGGTCAGCTATAACCCGCGGCAGCAGAGAATCAGAATCTACTCGGCCATGAGCATAAAAGTCACGCTCGCCGGCTCCGACCCGGTCGAAACAGAGCAGCAGCTTCATAGATACTTCTCTCCTCCCTTCGAGGAGTTGTGCAGCCAACTGTTTGTAAACTACCCCACGTACGCGCCCATGGCCAAAGGCGCTCCGCCGCTGCCCATGGGATACCTGATAGTAACTCATCAGAACTTCTCTTTTGATCTTGCGCCCCTGGTGGAGTGGAAAACCAGAAAAGGTTTTCACGTGACCGTGGCCGAGGTTCCTTCCATCGGCTCCACCAAGGAGCAGATCAAGGCTTACATAGAGGACGCTTACGATAACTGGGACGTCCCTCCCACCTACGTTATGTTCGTCGGCGACACCGAGTACATTCCCACCTGGAGCGGCGGTTTCAGTTCAGGCGCACCCACGGACCTC
>CAYFQZ010000467.1:0-4931 GCA_964345305.1 uncultured Ignavibacteria bacterium
GCGTCAGCTTGACCCAAAAGAAAACCCGCCGGGCCGCATGGCCCAGCGGGCGGTAGATCATTATGTGAAGTCACCGACTCGCGCTCAAGCTCCGCAACACTTCTTGTATTTCTTGCCGCTGCCACAGGGGCAGGGGTCGTTACGTCCCACCTTCTTGCCGGTCCTTCTCACCGGCTTGCGCTTGCCCGGGGCCACCTGTTCTGCCGGCTGGGTATCGGCGTATCCCATTCCCACGGTAGACCGGTGGATGGCCTGCATCCGGCTTTCCGGCTCTCTCCTCTTGGGCGCCTCCCGCTCTGCCGGCTGCAGCTTGAACATCAGCTCGAGGGTCTCCTCGTCGATCTTCTGAAGCATCTCGGTGAACAGGCCAAACGCTTCCTTCTTGTACTCAATAAGAGGATCCCTCTGCCCGTAAGCCCTAAGACCTATGCCGGTTTTCAGTTGATCCACATCGTAAAGATGCTCCTTCCACTTCTCGTCTATGGTCCGAAGCATGGCGTATCTTTCCAGGTGCCGCATCAGCTCATCACCCAGCATCTTCTCCTTGTGGTCATAGATCTGCAAGGCCATCTTGTAGAGGTTCTCTTTTAAATCCTCCTGCTTGAGCTTCTCCAGGTCTTTCTGGTCGAACTTGACGTCTACCAGAAAGGTCCTGAGAAGATCCTGCTTCAGACCGACCAGATCCCACTCCTCGGGATAAGTACCGGCATCGGTATGGGCATCCACCTTCGCCTCGACCACGGTCTTGATCAGGTCCAAAACCTCTTCTCTCAACTCCGCGCCTTCCAAGACGGCCGATCTGCGGTCGTAGATCACCTCCCGCTGCTGGTTCATCACGTCATCGTATTCCAGAAGGTGCTTTCTGATTGAGAAATTCTGGGCCTCCACCCTTTTCTGGGCTCTCTCGATGGCCTTGGTGACCATGGAATGCCTTATCACCTCTCCCTCCTGGACACCCAACCGATCCATTATGGCCGCGATTCTGTCCGAACCGAAAAGCCGCATCAGGTCGTCCTCTAAAGAGAGGAAAAACCTTGAGGAACCCGGGTCCCCCTGTCTTCCGCTGCGTCCTCGGAGCTGCCGGTCGATTCTCCGGGCCTCGTGTCTCTCCGTGCCTATGATGTGAAGGCCGCAGGGTACGTTGCCAGGGCAATCCAGCTCTTCCAGATAGGGGCAGCCGTCCTCTCGACTAGGAGTGATCAACCTGCAGTGAGGATTTCTGACCACTCCCGTGCCGAGCTTGATGTCCGTCCCGCGTCCGGCCATGTTGGTGGCGATGGTGACCGTGCCCGGCTGGCCGGCCCGGGAGACGATCTCCGCCTCCTGCTGATGGTATTTGGCATTAAGAACTGAGTGGGCTATTCCCTTCCTCTTGAGCATACGGGAGAGGGTCTCTGATACCTCGACGGATACGGTTCCCACCAGAACCGGTCGGCCCGCCTCGTGGCAGCTGACGATCTCGTCCAGTATGGCATTATACTTCTCCCGTCTGGTGCGGTAGATCATGTCATCGTGATCGATTCTTCTCACCGGCTCGTTCGTGGGGATGGCCACCACGTCCACCTTGTAAATTTCCCACAACTCCGATGCCTCGGTCACCGCGGTCCCGGTCATCCCGGCAAGCTTGTCGTAGAGCCTGAAGAAATTCTGCAGGGTGACCGTGGCAAAGGTCTGCGTCTCGCCCTCCACTTTCACCCCTTCCTTCGCCTCAATGGCCTGATGCAGTCCATCCGAGTACCTTCTGCCCGGCATGAGCCTGCCGGTGAACTCGTCCACGATCATCACCTTGCCATCCTGCACCACGTATTCCACGTCCTTCTCGAATAGAGAATATGCCTTCAGAAGCTGGCTGATGGCGTGATTCTTCTCACTGCGCTCCGCGTGGAGCTTATACAACTCCTCCTTCTTCTTCAGCTTCTCTTCGGACGAGAGAGCATCATCCGAGTCGATCTCGTGTATTCCCTCCGTGATGTCAGGAAGGATAAAGAGCGCCTGGTCTTTGGGCGACAGAACCGATCTCCCCATCTCGTTGAGGTTGATGGTGTTCTCCCTCTCATCTATAGAGAAGTACAGAAGCTCGTCCAGCTCGTGCAGCTTCTTGTCTCTCATGAAGTCCAGCTCCACCCGCTGTATCAGCTTTTTGACCCCCGCCTCTTTTCCCAGCTTCATCAGTCTTCTGTTCTTGGGGGCGCCCCTATGAGCGGTCAGTAGCTTAACTCCCGCTTCATACTCGTCGCCGTCTTTCAGCAAGCCCTCTCCATCGGCCACCATCTTGTTCACCAGACCGGCCTGTTTTCGGAAGAGCTGCTCGACCATGGGCTTCATCTCGGAATAGCTCTGCACCACGGTGGAGGTTACCGGGCCGGATATGATCAGAGGCGTTCGGGCCTCGTCGATTAGGACCGAGTCCACCTCGTCTACTATGGCATAGTTGAACCGGCGCTGTACCCTGTCCTCGGCCCGAATGGCCATGTTGTCTCGAAGGTAATCGAAGCCGAACTCGTTGTTGGTGCCGTAGGTGATGTCGCAGTTGTACTGCTCCTTCCTTTGTTCGTTGTCCATCTCGTTTTGAATGCAGCCCACGGTCAGACCCAGGAACTTGTAGATTTGACCCATCCACTCGCTGTCCCTGCGCGCCAGGTAATCGTTCACCGTGACAAGATGGGCTCCTTTGCCCGTCAAAGCATTAAGATACAGCGGCAGGGTAGCAACCAGAGTCTTCCCTTCTCCGGTCGCCATCTCCGTGATCTTGCCCTGATGCAATACCACCGCACCGACGAGCTGAACGTCATACGGCACCATGTTCCACTCGATCTCGATTTCGCACACGTCCCATTTCTTGCCCAGAAGCCTCCGACAGGTCTCCTTGACCACTGCAAAAGCCTCGGGCATGATCTCTTCTAAGACCTCCTGCTCCACCTTCTTTATATCATCCCGGATCTCCTTCATCTGCTGCAGAAGCGCCTCCCTTTGGGACCTGACCTCTCCCCTCTCCTCTTCAGACAGCCCGCGAGTCTTAATCCCGGCGAACTCCTCCTTCAGGGCGTCCAGCTGCTCGTCCAGCTGACCGGTTTGCTCTCTGATCCTTTTCTTGAATTCTTCGGTCTTGCCCTTTAGCTCCTCGTCCGAGAGCCTTTGGCAGTTTTCGAAAAGCTCGTTGATCTGCTCCACCACCGGTTGAATTCTCTTAACGTCCCGTTCGTGCTTGGAGCCGAATATCTTGGTAAGGATATTATCAGCCATTCATATCACTCCATGAAGACGATATCCATGCTTTCAGAATTTCTACGTGCCAGACCGAGATTTTGTAGAAGATATACAACTTCCCCCTCTCTGGCAACCATTATCTGAGGGACAGCAATCACTGTCGGTCGAGGAGCAGGTGTTTTAGAGAAACACTGACGACTGTGCCCGAGAACTCGGGTTCTCAGGTGAACGATGAAAAAGCCCTTTGGCCACGGTCGAAAGGCAGCTTGACTTTCAGAGTGGTTTTCTCAAGACCATCGAGCAAACTGCTCGAAGAATCTACGAGGCTCAGCTGAAGCCTTTGGTTGGTAAACAGGATGAGGATGACTTGGCGGAAGAGTCGCCGCTGGAAAAAACCGAAAAGACCTTGGTCGGGTTATCCGCTCCGCACTTCGGACATCTCAGTCCTTTCCCATCCTCGCCCACCTTCTGCAGAGCATCGAATATGTGATTGCACTTTCCGCATTGATATTCGTAAATGGGCAACCTAGTCGACCTCCTTTGGGGAATGACTTTGTGCCACGTCCAGGGTAAACCTAAATACGATGCTACCGGGCCGTTCTTTGCCCACCTTCTGCGCGAGCTTCTTCAGTTGCTCGTCTGAGATCGGCGTCCCGTATGCTGAATACTGAACCATGGGAGCCGGGGCGTTCTTGATCGGCAGCCACTCACCGTCCTTGTGCTCTAAGAACACCAAATCGAGCTTTCCTTCCGCAATCGGGATTACGCCCTTCGCCGACTGCAACTCGCCTTTCTCGACCCAAGTCAGCTTGAGCTTACCCCTGTTCAGCCTCCTGGCGATTTCCGTTCCGTGACACTCGCTACAACTTCGGCCCTGCTTCATCACCGAATGAGAGAAGAAGGGGGCGTAAGTGACGAATGTCTTACCCTGATAAGCCGTGGCCAGGAGGTTTCCGCTGGTCACCTGCTCCTGGTAGTTGACAAGGAAACTCCAATCGGTTATCGGGATAGACGTTTTCAAACCATCCTTGGTCACGTAATCTTCGAAATGGCAGCTATAGCAGGTAACCACGCGCCGGGTGTGACAGGCAGAACAGCTCAATTTGTCGCCGTGCACGGTGTGCGAGGCTGAGGAATAGACTTCCGCGTGACAGTCTTCGCATTCTGTCTCCATCGCTCCCTGTTGCCTCATTGAATTGTACTCGGTGCCGTCGCCGTGGACCTCTCCTGCAGTGTGACAATCCGTGCACCCCATCCCTTCGGCGAAATGCACATCCATCTCGTTCCGCTCCTGATCAATCTTCATCATCTTCTTTTCCCGGGTGTGACAGGAGAGGCACAGCTTCTGGTCCTTCGCAGAGTCCGTGGAATAAGACAGTTTGCCATCCGTTTCCTTCTTGTGGCACGCATCGCAGCCAGGCGCATGACAGTGTTTGCAGGCCAGACTGTCATAAGGGATGCCGGTTAGAGACTCGAACCCTCCGTTTCGCCTATCGTACCAGTATCCCATTCCCCTGGTGGTGTGGTGGAGGCTGCTTAGAAAGAAGCAGTCCTTCTCTTCCACGTTCTCGGCGGCAACCAGAAGATAGGCGCCTGTCACAATTCCCAGAATGACAACAATCAGCACCGCGAGACTGGTCCTTATCATGCTCTTCTCCGTTTTTAGACCGTTACCACTTAATCGTCATCGTTGGCTCAGTTTGCACTCCCTCTGGGTTGCAACC
>CAYFQZ010000468.1:0-3425 GCA_964345305.1 uncultured Ignavibacteria bacterium
GGGTTCGACTACGTGTTCATGAAGGATTATTCCCTGCAGGGGAAATATGACGCTTACGATTACGACGATTACCTGGTTCTTTCCGATTACTACGCGGCTAACGTTTACACCATCAGTCTCGTCAGGAGATTCGGCGAAATCTAATACAAAACGTTTCAATACAACTTTCACGAGGGAGGTATCACTATGCTAAGACTCAGAGTTGCCGGTGGGGCAGTCATAGGGCTGTTAGCTGTCCTTCTTCTCTTAACCAGCTGCACCGAAAAGAAGGAGATCACCCAGGTGGTCCAAGCAGACTTAGCCAGCTACGTTGGCTCAGAGGCTTGCCAGAGCTGCCACGCCGTGATATACGACTCATTCAAGAAGACCGGGCATCCCTATAAGCTGACTCCGGTTGATTCAGCTAGGCAGGCTGGCTATTATCCATTCACAGAGCTTCCCGGCCCGCCCCCCAATTACAGCTGGGACGATGTTACGTATGTCATCGGCGGCTTCTGGTGGAAGGCCAGGTACGTCGGAACTGACGGTAACATCATCACCGCTGGCGGAAACAACCAATATAACTTCGAAACGGGAGAATGGGTCGATTATCACAAGGATGAGGACAAGCCGTACGATTGTGGCGGGTGTCATACGACCGGATACGACACTGCCGGACACCAGGACGGTTTGGAGGGCATTGTGGGAACCTGGGCTTTTCCGGGAGTTCAATGCGAGGAGTGCCATGGCAAGGGGAGTTTGCATTCTCAGTCTCCCAGGGATTATTCCATGATTGTCGAACGCTCGTCGGCCATGTGCGGGAAGTGTCACGTCAGAGGAAGCCCATACGAAATCGACGCATCGGGCGGATTCATACGACATCACGAGCAGTATGACGAGATCCTGGCGACCAAGAAATTCAACACGCCCTGTGTGGACTGTCATGATCCGCACCTGGGACTGCATGAGTTCAATCCGGACAGGGACCAAGCCATCCGGATCGATTGTGGTACCTGTCATTATAAGGAGGAAAAGGCCTTTTTGGAGAGTGATCTGCGTCACGCCCCGGAGTATGATTGTATCGACTGCCATATGCCCTACGCCGCAAAATCGGCAGTGGCGGTCAGCACTTACAAAGGCGATGTCAGATCCCATCTCTTTCGCATCAACACCGATTCCACGGCCGAGATGTTCAGTGCACAAGGTTCTGCCAACGGATACTTAACCTTAGAGTATGCTTGTCTTCCCTGTCATGACAAGACCAAAGGATGGGCAGCCAGGTGGGCCGACAAGGTTCATCCAATAGAAGAGGCTGAGCCAACTGAATTGACGGCCCCGCAGGTGTCGGCTCCACCTATCCTGGATGGGTCGCCGTCCGATGCGGCCTGGGCAGGAGCCGGAGAGATCACAGTCTCTTTGGGTGACGGCATGGAGGGCTTCAACTGTGGCTTGTGTCACGCAAAAAGCAGTGCTGTGTCGGTTACCTTGAAGGCTGTTTATACGACTTCCAAATTGTACGTTCTCGCGAGCTGGCCTGATAATACCGCCAGCTTCACCAGGTCGGGTTCTTGGTCCTTCGAGACCGGAGCTTGGACCAGACCGAACTCGGAGCAATCGGAGGATCGAATTGCCTTCTTCTGGCCGATTGGCACGATTGGGGGCGACGCGTACAGTACCGGTGGCTGCATGACCAAGTGCCACACCGACGGCAGTGGTGTTTATCTCGCCTCTGGCCGCGCCGACACGTGGCACATGAAGGCAGGTCGGTCCTTGGGCGTCTCATCTGCCTCGGGGAGCGGTCTCATCATAGATGCAAGCACTCACGAGGTGACAGGTGGAGCTGTGACCATGGTGGGCTGGATGGACGACAAATACGTTGGTCCCTGGCGCGATCACGAGGATGTCGGCCGTTATGGCGACGCAGGATCTAGCACCTATTCCAATAACCGCATTTCAGATGGAAGCAGGCCGAAGTACATGGAGAGGAGTCCGACGGACTTCATGGACGCCATGATCCTTACTCAGGCTGAGATCGATGCCGAGGAGGCAACAGGTGATGAGGACAGCGGCGTTAGCGATGATTCCGCCGCAATGTGCTGGCCCAATTACGCTTCTTTGAACGCTGTGGTCCCAGAACGGATTCTTGCAGCCCCCGCTGGAAGTCGCGGCGACATAGCCCAAGCAGCCGCCTGGAGCGGCGGAGTATGGACTACCGAGATCGCCCGCGATCTTGACACTGGCAATGACGATGATGTTCTGTTTGCACCAGGGATTGAGTATACCTTCGGCCTCTCCGTTATGGACAACGGGGGCGGTGATATCCACAAACCATCCGAGAAGCTCACCCTCAAGTTGATTCAGTCTGAATCAGCCCCAGTCGTGAGATGGTGGCAAGTTCGGAGATAAGAAGACCTGAACAAAGCGAAAAGGCCAAAAGCCCCGCCTGGGCAGGCGGGGCTTTTGATTTTTGCGACTCTCCGGCGTAGCCAGAGGTTTCTTTGGGGAATCTTCTGAACGTCGAGAAACACCACCGATAGGGTTTCAATAAGAGTAATCGTCAAAGGGCTCAGCCACGGCCCTCCTGCCCGCGGACGAATCCATTTGGCGGAGAAGAACTTAAGTGGGGCCGGATAGGGGGAATGATATAGGTACGAACACTGGTTGTATAAAAAAGTGACTTTTTGGAGAAGCAGTCTAAAAATATCTTGACAAACTTGGTCGAGATTATATATTATTACAAAAAGGAGAAGTGTGGTGTCAATACCATTGGTCAGGCAAAGCGTTTTGACAGGAGCACGCACCTACTATCTGCCCACCTCTTGTTGTCGTTGTAACGGAATCTCCGATTGTTGTAGAAATCAACATCGGTGGTGGGTAAAAGGAGGAGCAACGACCTGATCGAGGCATTGCTCACAATGAAAGAGTCAGACCGAAGGTAGTTTGACCCACCATCTGAGTAGAAGATGGTGGGTTTTTTGTTTTGGTTTTCCCAACCAGGTGTTCATATTCGGTAGAGACGGAGTTGGCCAAAAGTCCTGTCGCCGGAGGTCTTGATTGAAGCGAGAAATCAAAGACAGTCGCCGTCCACGACAAAACAAGAAGGGAGGATTCATGTATTATGAAGACGTGTCCCACTTAGTAGGTAATACCCCCATGGTGAAACTAAAAAAGGTAACCCGCGGTATCAGAGCGTTGATTTTAGCAAAACTGGAGTTCTTGAACCCCGGGGGAAGTGTGAAAGACCGGATGGCGTTCTACATGTTGGAGGATGCCGAGAAGAACGGCCAGCTCAGACCGGGAGGAACGATCGTAGAGGCCACCTCGGGTAACACTGGCGTGGCCGTAGCTATATTTGCGGCGATTAGGGGCTATCGAGCCGTCTTCACCATACCGGATAAGATGAGTAGGGAAAAGATAGACCTTCTCAGAGCGTTCGGCGCAGAGGT
>CAYFQZ010000469.1:0-29952 GCA_964345305.1 uncultured Ignavibacteria bacterium
CAGGCTGGGAATCATAAAGAGCTGGAGCTCCAGGTGGTTCTCGGATACGAAGTTCGCCGATCTCCTCAAGGAAGATCTGATGATAAGAAAGGACACGGAGAAGAGGCTGGAGCACGCCGGGATCTCAGCAGTGGATATAATCAGGGCTCCCCGCAAGGTGACCTTAGACATTCACACCGCCAGGCCTGGTATAGTCATCGGGCGCAAAGGGGCCGAGGTGGACAAGTTGAAGGAGGAGCTTCAACTGATCACCCAAAAAGAGGTGGCCATCAATATCATCGAGGTGAAAAAGCCCGAACTTTCCGCCAGGCTGGTGGCGACGAGCATCGCCAAGCAGCTGGAGGGAAGGGTCTCCTTTCGAAGGGCCATGAAGAAGGCCATCGCCGCCGGGATGAAATCTGGGGCTGAGGGCATAAAGATCTCCTGCGGCGGAAGACTGGCCGGGGCCGAAATCGCTCGTACCGAGAAGTATATGGAGGGTAGAGTGCCGCTCCACACCCTGCGTGCCGACATAGACTACGCCACGGCCACCGCTCAAACCACGTACGGGTGCATAGGGGTGAAGGTGTGGATCTTCAGAGGCGAGATCCTGGGGCCGGGCAAGGAAAAGGAGCTTGCGGCCAAGGCCGAGGCTGCAAGGGGCGAGCCTTACGCAGAGAAGAGGCCTTCCGGAGACAAGGCCAAGAAGGGAGACAAAAGAAGGCGTCGGAGGAGAACCAAGAGGGAAGAATAGTTTTGATAACGAGGACGGCAGGGCCAAAGGTGCAGGCTGCCGTTCTCACCCAGCCCGCCGGGTGGTTTGATCGATAGGAAGAGTCAGTCATGTTGATGCCCAAGAGAGTCAAATATCGAAAGCAGCAGAGAGGCCGAAGAAGAGGCAAGGCCTATCGGGGCTCGGAGATCAACTTCGGAGAATTCGGCATCAAGGCCTTGGAGCCGGCCTGGCTGACCAACAAGCAGATAGAGGCGGCCAGGGTGGCGTTGACTCGACACATAAAAAGGGGAGGCAAAGTGTGGATTCGCATATTTCCGGATAAACCGGTCACGGTGAAGCCGGCTGAGACGCGAATGGGAAAGGGTAAGGGCGCCCCGGACCACTGGGTGGCCGTGGTGAAGCCGGGAAGGATACTTTTCGAGCTGGAGGGCGTGACCCCGCAGCTCGCTCGGGAGGCGCTTGATCTGGCCTCCGCCAAGCTTCCCATTAAAACCAGGTTCGTAGCCAGAACTTCGATCTAGAAGTACTAAGCCCTATTCTGATATGAAAAGAGAGCAAATGAGAGAGCTGACCAGAGAGGAGCTCCTGCAGAGGAGATCGGAAATGGAGGAGGAGCTTTTTAACCTCAGACTACAGAAGGCCAGCAAAGAGCTGGACAACCCTCTCAGGCTGAGAATACTGAAAAGAGAGATAGCCCGGGTCAATACCATCCTAAGAGAGGACGAGCTTAACATCCGGCCCCTGGCCCTGGGGGGGGAGAAGGTCGGCTCCTCTGAGGAGAAACAGGAGTAAAGGCAAGTGGAGAGAGGCAAAAGAAAGACGAGAGAAGGTTGGGTGATCTCAAACCGGATGCAGAAGACCATCGTGGTCACGGTCGAAAGGCAGTTCAGGCATCCCCGGTACGAAAAGACCATTCGAAGAACCTCCAAGCTCTATGCTCACGACCACGAGAACCGGTGTCAGATCGGCGATAAAGTGAGGATTGCAGAGACCAGACCGGTCTCCAAATTGAAACGATGGAGGCTGGTTCAGGTCCTGGAGAAAGCCAAGTAGGCCCCCAGCGCTCAAGCCGACGTTTTTCTCCAAGGGATAATAAGAGATGATCAGAGAATACTCAAATCTGGTGGTAGCGGATAACTCCGGGGCCAAGAAGGTTATGTGCTTCCGTGTGCTGGGGGGTACCAGAAGAAGATACGCCCGCATAGGTGATATAATCGTGGTGACGGTCAAGGACGCCATTCCGGGCGGGACGGTGAAGAAGTCGGATATCTGCCGGGCGGTGGTGGTTAGATCCACCCGGGAAACCAGACGCAAGGACGGCTCCTATATCAGGTTTTCCGACAATGCCGCCGTAATAATAAACGAGATGAACGAACCCAGAGGTACCAGGATATTCGGACCGGTAGCGCGGGAATTGAGGGAGAAGGAGTTCATGAAGATCGTATCCCTGGCTCCAGAGGTCATCTGACCCCGGCCAGGGTCAAGGTCGAACGGAAAGAGATATGAAGATCAAGAAGGGCGATACGGTTCTGATCATAGCCGGAGACGACAGGGGAAAGACCGGCAAGGTTCTGAAGGTCTTTTCCGAGAAAAACCGGGCCATCGTGGAGGGAGTCAACTTCATCAAGAGACATACCCGGCAGACCCAGAGGGCTCAAAAAGGCGGCATCATCGAAAAGGAAGCGCCGGTTCACGTGTCCAATTTGATGCTTTACTGCCCCAAGTGTTCCTCGCCCACCAAAGTGGCCCACAGAGTTCTGGCAGGGGAGGAGGGCGGAAAGCCCAATAAGGTCAGGATCTGCCGGAAGTGCGGGGAAATAGTGTAGCCCCCCGGGCGACGGCGAAGTGGGGCATGCCACGGTCGTCCGGGTGAAGGAGGAAACAGGAGAGCATATGACCACACCGCGAGTAAGGGAGAAATACCAGAAGGAGGTCGTGCCCGCTCTGATGAAGAGGTTCGGCTACAAGAACGTGATGCGGGTGCCCAGCATGCGGAAGATCGTAATCAACGTGGGGATGGGAGACGCCATTCAAAACGCAAAGCTGATGGATGCCGTTTCCGCCGATCTGGGGGCCATCACCGGCCAGAAGCCGGTTATCCGCAGGGCGTCGAGGGCCATATCAAACTTCAAGCTCAAGGCCGGCATGCCCATCGGATGCATGGTCACCCTGCGGAAGGCCAGGATGTACGAGTTCTTCGATCGGCTGGTGAACGTGGCCATACCTCGTATCCGCGATTTCAGGGGCACCTCTCCCAACTCCTTTGACGGAAGGGGAAACTATAATCTGGGTATAGGGGAGCAGATAATATTCCCGGAGATAGATTACGATAAGGTGGAGAAGATCAAAGGGATGAACATCACCGTGGTCACCAGTGCCCACAGCGACGAGGAGGGATTCGAGCTGCTCAAAGGCTTGGGCATGCCCTTCCGCAGATAGCACTCACCCCTCAGGAGAGCGGATTTGAAAGATTCGAGTTTTTTTTCAGTTTACCAGGCAAGAAGACACAAACTTGAGGAGACAGATTGGCTAAGAAGGCTTTGATAGAGAAATCCAAGAGAAGGCCGAAATTCCCGGTGCGCAGGCATAACCGCTGCTGCCGATGCGGAAGGCCCAGAGGCTTCATGCGGGATTTCGGACTGTGTCGTATCTGCTTCAGGGAGCTGGCCCTCAAGGGGGAGATCCCGGGCGTGGTGAAAGCAAGCTGGTGAAAAGGCCGGTATGATAAACATACCAACCATCAAGACGTAGCAGGGAAGGATTCGTTCATGAACGCTACTGATCCTTTGGCTGACATGCTGACCAGAATAAGAAACGCTGCTAAGGCGAGACATAAGAAGGTGGACGTCCCCTCCTCCAGGGTGAAGAAGAGGATCGCGCAGTTACTCTTGGAACACGGCTTCATCAGCAATCTGGTGGAGGTGGAGGACAGCAGGCAGAATCTTCTGCGCATTTTTCTGAAATACGATCACGAGCACAAAAGCCTCATCAGCGGGCTTCGCCGCATCAGCAAGCCCAGTCTACGCATCTATGCGGACACAAAACGGGTGAGCCAGATGAAAAAAGAGGTGGGGATCACGGTGCTTTCCACCTCCAAAGGGATTCTGGATAATCACCAGGCGGTGGAAGCCCAGGTGGGTGGAGAGGTGCTGTTCAGAATCTGGTGAGGCCGGCGCAGTCGGCGTGTTCTAAGCTTGGAAGACCACGATGAGCAGAGTAGGAAAAAGACCGATACCCGTCCCGTCCGGGGTAAAGGTGACTGTCAAGGAGAGTCACATCAGGGTTGCTGGCCCCAAGGGTGAGCTGACCCAGACGATTCATCCATCCATCCGGGTGGAGAGCGATGGGCAGATGCTGGTGGTGAAGCGGCCCTCGGACAGCAAGTTTCACCGGTCTCTTCACGGCCTGACCCGGTCTCTGATAGCCAACATGGTGGACGGGGTGACCTCCGAATATCAGAAGGATCTGGAGATTCAGGGAATAGGATACAGGGCTGAGACCAAGGGAAAGATGATAAGGCTAACCCTGGGCCTGTCCCATCCCATACTTTTCTCTCCTCCGGAAGGGGTGAAGGTAGAGCTGGATGGGCCCAGCAAGATCAAGGTCTCGGGCATGGACAAGCAGCTGGTTGGACTGGTGGCAGCCAAGATCAGGTCCTTTCGACCACCCGAGCCATACAAGGGCAAGGGGATCAGGTATGCAGGCGAAATCGTGCGGAAGAAGGCCGGCAAGACCGCAACCTAGCCGGATTCCGAAAGCATACGATTTGGGCAGGGATTGACCTTATGATCAGACAGGAGAGGCGGAAAAAGGCGAAAACGGCCAGACGACGAAAAAGGGTGAGGAAGAGCATATTCGGCACTCCGGAGAGGCCCAGATTGTGCGTCTACAAGAGCCTCCGGCACATTTACGCTCAGCTGGTGGACGACGGGGGCAGGCGGACATTGACCGGCGTTTCCAGCCTCACCCCCGAACTGAGGTCTGAGATAAAGACGGAGGACAACAAGTCCGCCGTCAGCAAGAAGGTAGGTCTGCTATTGGCGCAGAGGGCCAAACAGGCCGGGGTAACCTCGGTGGTGTTCGATCGGAACAGATACCCCTACCACGGCCGGATCAAGTCCCTGGCTGAAGGCGTGCGAGAAGGCGGGCTGGGGTTCTAGGCGCGGCGCGGGCAAAGCAGTCGAGATCCGCCTTTGGCGGGCGGAAGAGCAAAACAGGCGTACGAAAGAAGAGGTGATTTTTGGCGAGATTCGATGAGGAACAATCTCTGGAGTACACGGAGAAGGTAATCTACATTAATCGAGTGGCCAAGGTGGTGAAGGGTGGAAGACGCTTTTCCTTCACCGCCCTGGTGGCGGCCGGGGATAGAAAGGGCAAGGTGGGCATCGGATTGGGAAAAGCCGGGGAGGTCTCCATCGCGATCACCAAGGGAACCGAGGCAGCCAAGAAGAGAATGTTGGAAGTTCCACTGGTGAGCGGAACCATTCCTCACCCGGTGGTGGGGAGATTCGGAGCGGCCAGGGTCTTTCTGAAGCCGGCCTCGCCAGGGACCGGAGTGATCGCCGGCGGCCCGGTGCGGGCGGTTTTGGAGGCAGCGGGAGTCCAGGACGTATTGACCAAGTCCCTGGGATCTCCCAATCCCCATAATGTGGTCAAGGCCACGGTGAACGGCCTTTTGGATCTGAGAACTCTCAAGGAGAAAGCTCAACTGAGATCGGGCAACAGGAGAGCATGAACGATTGGTAAGTTGGGCGGATTGGTGATCAGCCGCTGTCCAAACGTTGAGAAAGAGCCTGATTGAGGGCATTCAGTTTCTTGGATAAGAGGAAACTGTGATTTTGGAAGCCAGGCTGTCGGAGATATTGGAAGGTGAGTGGAAGACTTAAGATCAAGCAGACGAAAAGTGCCATCGGCCGGTTGAGAAAGCAGAGAGGGACCATAAGGGCCCTGGGTATGAACAGGCTGTACCAGGTCGTGGAGCATGCGGACACGCCGCAGATAAGAGGCATGCTTGAGAAGGTGAAACATCTGGTTGAAGTGGAAGAGGTGTAACTTGGCAAGGATTTCCGCGGAAAAACGGAAGATCAGAATCGGAGCTCTTTCCCCCACCCCCGGCTCCCAGCGCAAGAGGAAAAGGGTGGGCAGAGGTCCGGGATCGGGTCACGGAAAGACCTCCACCCGAGGGCACAAGGGGCAGCGGTCTCGATCAGGGGCGAAGCGTCGGTCGTGGTTCGAGGGCGGGCAGATGCCTCTGCAGAGAAGGGTCCCCAAGAGAGGATTCACCAATATCTTCAGGAAGAAATTCCAGATCGTCAATCTCTCAAATCTTTCCCGAGTGGCTGGCTCGGAGGTGATTTCTCCTCAGGCCATGGAGGAGGCAGGATTGATCAAGAAGGCGGAGCTGCCGGTCAAGGTTCTGGGCGGGGGCGAAGTCAAGGCCAAATTGACGGTTCGGGCCAACGCTTTCAGCAAAAAGGCCCTGGAGAAGATCAAATCGGCAGGCGGCAAGGTTGAGGTGATCAAATGCTGAGAACCGTTGAAAGCATTTTCAAGATTCCGGAGCTCAGGAAGAGGATTCTCTTTACCTTGGCCATCCTGGTGGTATACCGCATAGGTGGACACGTGCCCACTCCCGGAATCGATGCCCAGGCTCTGGGCGAATTCTTTGCCGGCATGAGAGGCTCGCTTTTCGGGCTTTATGACATGTTCGCTGGCGGCGCCTTTCAGAAGGCCACCATCTTCTCCCTGGGGATTATGCCGTACATTTCCGCTTCCATCATCATGCAGCTTCTGGGAGCGGTGGTTCCCTATTTCCAGAAACTCCAGAAAGAGGGTGAGGAGGGAAGGAGGAAGATCACCCAGTACACTCGTTACGGCACGGTTTTGATCTCGGCCATGCAGGCTCTGGGGACGGCGGTGTTCCTGGAAAGCCTGCAGCCTTCGGCGGGCCGATACGTGGTCCCCAATCCGGGCATCGGCTTCAAGCTGATGACCATGATCACCTTCACCTGCGGTACCATCTTCATCATGTGGCTGGGGGAACAGATCACCGAGAGGGGGATCGGAAACGGAATCTCTCTGATCATCATGATCGGGATCGTAGCCCGTCTGCCCAGCAGTGTCATGGACGAGGTGAGGATGCTGAGTCTGGGACAGAGAAACTTCTTCTCCGAGGTTTTCCTGATCGCAGTTATGGTGGGGGTGGTGGCCGCCATCGTTCTGGTGACCCGGGCCCAGAGGAAGATCCCGGTGCAGTATGCCAAGAGGGTAATCGGGAGAAAGATGTACGGCGGTCAGTCGACGCACATCCCCCTGTCGGTCAACACTGCCGGCATCATACCCATAATCTTCGCCCAGTCAATTATGTTTGCGCCCGGCACCCTATCCTCCTTTTTCCCCAACAACGAGTTCATGCAGGAGTTCTCCTCCTGGTTTCAGCCGGGGACGGCTCTTTATTCCCTTGCCTACGGGCTTCTGATCATATTCTTCGCCTATTTCTACACCGCCATCGTGTTCAACCCCGTGGATCTGGCGGACAACATGAGGAAATACGGTGGGTTCATTCCCGGGATAAGGCCGGGCAAGAGAACCAGCGAGTACATCGACCGGGTTCTCACCCGGATAACCCTGCCGGGAGCCACCTTCTTTGCCATGATTGCTCTTCTCCCCACTTTCATGATGGCCGGCATGAACGTGCAGTTTTATTTCGGGGGAACGGGCCTTCTGATCGTGGTGGGGGTGGCGCTGGATACTTTGCAGCAGATCGAGTCTCATCTTTTGATGAGACACTACGACGGTTTCATGAAGAAAGGAAGAATACGAGGGAGAATGTAGAAAGAAAAGCATGAACCTTATACTGCTTGGGATCCCGGGGTCGGGAAAGGGAAGCGTGGCAGAGCTTCTGACCTCCGAGTTGGACCAGCCCCATATCGCTCCGGGTGACATCCTGAGGGAGGAACTGAGGCGGGAAAGCCGCCTGGGTCTTCTGGCCAGACCCTTTATGGAGAAAGGAGAGTTGGTTCCAGACAAAATCGTCCTGGAGGTGATGGAGAAAAGACTCCGTAAGCCAGACAGCAAAGAGGGCTTCATACTGGATGGGTTCCCTCGCACCTTAGTCCAGGCACAGATGCTGGATCAGATGCTGGCGGGATTAAACAGGAAGATCGATCTGGTGCTGAAATTCGAGATATCCGACCAGACCGCCGTGAGAAGGCTGGCGGGAAGGCGAACCTGTTCGGTATGCGGCGCCATCTACAATCTCCATGGCAAGCCCCCCAGGAAGAAGGATATCTGCGACATCTGCGGAGGGAAGCTGTTCCAGAGGCCAGATGATAAAGAGGAAGTCATTTACCACCGGCTGAGAGTATATCGGCAGACTACTCAGCCGATCGAGGAATACTATGGATGTCAGCGGAAGCTGGCTTCGGTAAATGCCGAGTCGAATCGCCGGGAAGTCCTCAGCCAGGTCCTGCACGCAATCCAGGCTCTTTAGCGCGAGTTCTGAAAGGATCAGACGGTGCCAGATGATAGAGTTGAAGACGGAGAGAGAGATCCGGATAATAAAGAGCAACGGAAGAATACTGGCGCAGACCTTAAGGTTGCTGGGGGAGAGGATTCGTCCGGGAACAAAGACGGCCGAGCTGAACCGGCTGGCGGAGGATTTCATTAAAGGACGGGGAGGCCATCCTGCTTTCAAGGGATATCGAGGGTTTCCCTCGTCCATCTGCGTGTCCATAAACGAGGAGGTGGTCCACGGGATTCCGGGGGAGAGAAGCATAAAGGAAGGCGAGATCGTTTCGGTGGATGTCGGGGTTCTCAAGGATGGTTACTATGCTGACGCGGCCTGTACCTACCCGGCGGGTGAGGTCTCGGAACAGGCGCATCGGCTGATTAAGATCACCCGACTGGCCCTGGAGAACTCCTTTCGAGTCGTAAGGGAGGGAAAGTACGTTTCCGACATCTCTCATGCGATCCAGGCTTTCGTGGAGCAGAACGGTTTCTCGGTGGTCAGAGATCTGGTGGGACACGGAATCGGCAAGAGGATGCACGAGGAGCCCCAGATCCCCAACTTCGGCTCTCCCGGCCAGGGAGTTCTATTGAAAAACGGTATGGTGCTGGCCATAGAACCCATGGTTAACGCGGGATCCCATGAGATAGACACCAGGGATGATCACTGGACGGTGATTACGCGAGACGGTTCTCTTTCCGCTCACTTTGAACACACCGTGGCGGTGACGGAAAACGGGGCTGAGGTTCTAACCGTGGATAGTTGAGTCGCAAAGGCAGGTGGCTTGGATGCCAAAAGAGGAAACCATTCAGGTAGAGGGAAAGGTGGTCGAGCCGTTGCCCAACGCCTTGTTTCGGGTGGAATTGGAGAATGGTCATCAAGTGTTGGCGCACGTCTCGGGAAAGATGAGGATGCACTTCATCCGCATCCTCCCCGGGGACAAGGTTACGGTGGAGCTTTCTCCATACGATCTGAACCGAGGAAGAATAGTGTACAGATACAAGTGACGCCTGTCGTGCCTCTTGTACTGGCCTCAGGCTGGGTTCGGCTAGCCGCAGGGATCAGGCGAAAGGACTTGACAGGGCAAACTGAAACGGCCAGGTACCGTAATACTGGAGAGTTTTGGAAGGTGATGCAAGATGAAGGTTCGATCATCCATAAAGGTGCGTTGCGAGAAGTGTAAGATCGTAAAAAGAAAGGGGATGCTGCGGGTGATCTGCAGGAACCCCCGCCACAAACAGAGACAAGGATAAAAGTCGGAGGTGCATGTTGGCCAGAATTGCCGGTGTGGATCTGCCCAAGGACAAGAGAATCGAGATAGGTTTGACCTACATTTACGGGATAGGTTTGTCCTCCTCCCAGAAGATACTTCAGGCCACCGGCGTCCACCGCGACACCCGGGTGCATAAGTTGACCGATGATGACATAAGCAAGCTGCGCTCGGTGATTGAGTCGGATTACAAGGTGGAGGGCGCCCTGCGGACCGAGGTGTCCATGAACATAAAGCGGTTGATCGACATCGGGAGCTATCGGGGGTTGAGGCACAGGAGGGGAATGCCGGTACGAGGACAGAGGACCAAGACCAATGCCCGCACCCGAAAGGGTCCCAAGAGGACCGTCGGCGGGAAAAGAGGCAGATAGGCTTGGCTAATTAAAGCCATGAGTGCGAATGCCCTGATCCAGGAGGAGCAAATTGGCGGAGGCTAAAAAGAAGACCAAGAAGAAGCACGGTGCGTTCGGTTCGATCGCCGTTGCCCATATTCAGGCGACCTTCAACAACACCATCGTGAGCATCACCGACACCAAGGGGAATCTGATCTGCTGGGCCACCGGCGGCAGGATGGGTTTCAAGGGCTCGCGAAAGAGCACCCCCTTTGCTGCCCAACTGGCCGCCCAGGCGGCTGCCAGGGAGGCTCTGGAGGTCGGCGTGAGAAAGGCGGAGGTCTGGGTGAAGGGACCCGGTTCCGGCAGAGAGGCTGCCATAAGATCCCTGCAGGCAGCCGGCATCGAGATCACCGCCATCAGGGACGTGACGCCCATCCCTCACAACGGCTGCCGCGCGCCCAAGAGAAGAAGAGTCTAGCAAAGGGAGACAGACTCCTGCGGCAACCCGGCGGGATGAGGCTTTCGATTTGAAAGCTCAACTTAAGATAGAAGGATCTTTTTCGGAGAGGCTAGATGGCAAGGTACAGAGATTCAAACTGCAAGCTGTGCAGACGAGAAGCAGAGAAGCTGTTTCTCAAAGGGAGTCGCTGCTCCAGCGATAAGTGCGCGTTCGAGAGAAGAGCCTATTCTCCGGGTGAACGCGGACGGGCCATGAGAAGGAAGGGGTCGGAGTACGCTCTGAGGTTGAGGGAAAAGCAGAAGGCGCGCCGCATTTACGGGGTTCTGGAGAAACAGTTCCGGAACTACTTCTACCGTGCAGCCAAGCAAAGGGGCATAACCGGTGAGAACCTTCTGAGAATGCTGGAATGCCGCCTTGACAATCTGGTATACAGACTGGGGTTCGCTCCGTCCCGAAAGGCAGCCCGCCAGTTGGTTCTGCATCGCCATTTTGTGGTAAACGAGACAATCGTCAGCATACCCTCTTTTCAGCTCAAGCCCGGCGATATCGTCTCTGTCAGGGAGGGGAGCAAGAAGTTGGACGTTATCCACCAAGCTCTGCGGGAGGGGCGCGCCGGAGACGTGCCCTATCTCCGACTGGATAAGGCTCATTTGCAGGGCGAGCTCTTAGAGCAGCCCAAGAGGATCGATATTCCCCTTGTGGTCCAGGAGCAGCTGGTCGTGGAGCTGTACTCCAAGTGATGGAGTGCGATCATCCTGGCGTACTCGCCGACGGACCCAACAGGGGACACACTTGGGCCGAGCCGCAGAAGTTTGTAGTATTCTTTTCTCCTTGAAAGGAGGAATCGACGGATGAAATGGAAGAGTCTGCAAATGCCCAAAGAGATAGGGGTGGACAAAGCCACCCTGGCCGACAAATACACCAAGTTCATCGTGGAGCCGCTGGAGCGGGGATTTGGTCTCACTCTGGGGAACGCCCTGCGCCGCACACTTCTGTCTTCCATTCAGGGAGTCGCTCCCGTAGCTTTGCGAATTGACGGAGTTTTGCATGAATTCTCCACCATTCCCGGCGTATACGAAGATCTGACCGAGATCGTGCTGAACGTCAAGAAGTTGAGGCTGAAGCTTGACGGCGACGAAGCCAAGAAGCTGCTTCTGGAGACAAGCAAGAAGGGAAAATTCTCCGCCAAGCACATCAAGACCAACGGCGAAATGCAGATCATGAATCCGGATCTGCATCTGGTGGAGATAACTGAAGACATCAAGTTCAAGATGGAAATAGACACCGGGATCGGAAGAAGCTACGTTAGCGCCGAGCAGAACAAGAAGGCGGACTCTCCGGTGGGTACCATTTTCCTGGATTCCATGTTCTCCCCGGTGGAGAAGGTCAACTTCGCAGTGGAGAACACCAGGGTGGGCCAGCGCACGGACTACGATCGCCTGATTCTGGAGGTCTGGACCGACGGAAGTATAACCCCGGAAGATGCGCTATGTTTTGCCTCCAAGATTCTGAAAGACCACTTCCAGCTCTTCATCAAGCTGGAAGAGGAGCTGGAGATGGCCGAAGAGGAGGAGGTGGACGAGGAAACCCTGAGGATCAGGAATCTGTTGAAATCCAGGGTAGACGAGCTGGAGCTCTCGGTCAGATCGTCGAACTGCCTCAGGGCCGCCAACATCCAGACCCTGGAGGATCTGGCTCAGAAAACGGAAGCGGAGATGTTGAAGTACCGTAACTTCGGAAGGAAGTCTCTGACTGAGCTCAGCAGCATATTGAACGAACTGGGTCTTTCCTTTGGCATGGACGTTTCAAAATACAAGGAGCCTCAGAAGGACAAGAAATAACGCATTCCGAAGCACCGGTGAAAGGCGGACCCTCTGCGATGAGACACGGAAGAAAAGTGAAAAAACTGGGCAGAACCAGAAGCCACAGAAAGGCCATGCTGGCGAACATGGCGGCCTCCCTGTTCATGTACCACATAATCAAGACCACGGAGGCCAAGGCCAAAGAGGTCAAAAGGCTGGCCGAGAGACTGATAACCTTGGGCAAGAAAGGCGATCTCCACGCGCACCGAAAGGTCTATGACGTCATCAGGGACAGGAAACTGGTCAAGAAGATCTTCGATGAGATAGCTCCCAAGTTTAAGGATAGAGAGGGAGGATATGCCCGGGTGGTGAGGGTCGGCACCAGAAGAGGAGATGGCACAACCATGTCGGTGGTGGAGCTTCTCATGGAGAAACCACCCAAGGAAGAGAAGAAGGGGAAGAAGCAGGAAGGGGGGAGGAAGGCAAAACCAGAAAAGGCACCAGAGGCCAAGGCAAAACCCGCCAAAAAGGGAAAGCGAAAAGCGGACATCGCCAGGGCCAAGGGAGCCCAAGAGGAAAAGGTCCAGGAGCGGCAAGCAGGGGAGAAAGGGGAGGCAGACTCCGCAGGATCCCAATCTAAAAAAGCAAAAGGACCCTCCAAATAGATTTCAGCGTGCTCTGAGTCGATTGTTTGACCAGATCTTCCGCAGGTTCTCGAAAAGCGAGCCTGCGGTTTTGCTATGTTGGACCCTGGGCAGGCCGGCACACAGGCTTGAGATTGCGAATGTGCCCTTCCGGACCGCGCCTCGCGACATCCGGTCAGCTTGCCCTCTTGTGATAACGGCAGAAACGTGTTGACGAGCGTGTACGTATGTGATATGTTTGGCGAACCTATGGGACGGAGCCGAGAATGTCAGAAAAGTTCGCGCCGCAGGATAAAACCGAGCTGTTGATCGAGACGTCCAAGCTTCTCAATTCGACGTTGGACCTGGACGAATTGCTGAATGTCGTCTTGGGTCTTTCCTCCCGGATCATGGAGGCTCAGGCAAGCTCGCTTCTGCTGGTCGACCGAAGGAGCGGCACACTCAGGCTGCATGTTGCTCCGGATGAAAAGAACGCGGATAGAAAGGATCTGGAGCTCAGGTTGGGGCAGGGCATAGCCGGATGGGTGGCGCAGCACGCTCAGCCGGTCGTTTCCAACCAGCCCAAGGCAGACCCGCGGTTCTGTCCCGAACTAGAAGAGCGGATAGGCTTCTCCATAAACTCACTGATCTGCGTTCCGGTGCTGAGAAGAGGAAAGTTGCTGGGGGTGGCGACCGCCCTCAACAAGCTCGGGGAAAGGGGGTTTGATGAGCGCGATCTGGAGGTCTTCTCCTCTCTGGCCGATCAGATCGCGGTGGCGCTGGAAAACTCCCGACTCTTCAGCAGATTGAAAAAGAAGACTCTGGAGACTGAGATTCTGCTGGAGGTGGAGAAATCCTTAAGCTCGAGTTTGAACTTAAGCGAGCTTCTGGAGCTGATCCTGGGTTCTTTGTCTAAGGTCGTAAGTTACGACGCTGGCGCCATATTTCTGATCGATCGAGAGAAAGGAGAGATCGAGCACATTAAGACCAGAGGATTCGATCCTGCTCTGGAGCCGGACCTTCATCTTAAGATTGGGGAAGGATTGGCTGGCTGGGCGGCCGAAACGCAGAGGAGCCTTATCGTCCCGGACGTCAAGAACGATTCGCGTTACGTCGAGGCCAGGGTGGAGACAAGATCTGAAATGGTGGTGCCGATAATCTCCCAGAGGAGGATCATCGGGGTTTTCAATCTGGAGAGCGACCAACCCAACGCTTACGGCCAGGAAGATCTGGAGCTGTTGGAGGCCTTTGCCAGTCTGGCGGCCATCTCGCTGGAAAGAGCTCGTCAGCACGAGGAGATTCTGGAAAAAAGGAAGCTGGAAGAGGAGCTATCCATCGCCAAAAGGATCCAGCAGAGCTTCCTGCCAAGGACGAAACCGCAACTTAAGGGGTTCGATATCTCGGGCGTCAACGTGCCGTCGGAGAAGGTAGGCGGAGATTATTACGATTTCATTCCCATCATGGAGAATCAGATGGGAATTGCCATAGCGGACGTGTCGGGGAAAGGGATACCCGCAGCCTTGATCATGGCCTCTTTCAGGGCCAGCCTGATTGCCGAGATCAGAAACAACTACGCCATCAGAAGCATCATGCACAAGGTCAACAACTTGCTCTACGAGAGCACCGCTCCGGAAATCTTTGTCACTGCAGTCTACGGGGTGCTGGATACGAAGAACAGGATATTCACTTTCTGCAATGCCGGCCATAACGCTCCCATCCTGAGGCATGCAACAGGGAGAATGGAATACCTGACCGAAGGCGGAGTAGCCCTGGGCATGTTCGGAAACTCGGAGTACGAGGAGAGGCCGGTAGGGCTGACTGTAGGGGAAATCCTGGTCTTCTACACCGACGGCGTGACCGAGGCAAAAAACGCAGCCGAGGAGGAGTTCGGCACCAAAAGATTGAAGCAGGTGATAGATGCTTCACAACAGCTGAGCGCAGCCCAGATCAGGGAGAACATTTATGACGCGGTGCGCACCTTTACCGGAGGCTTGCCTCAGTCGGACGACATGACTATGATGGTTGTCAGGGCGCTGTAGCTGGCCCGGTGACAGGCTGGCAATTTAGGTCGATAACCAGAACTCGCGAGGTCTGTTTGA
This sequence comes from uncultured Ignavibacteria bacterium, assembly GCA_964345305.1. Lineage (GTDB taxonomy): Bacteria > Zixibacteria > MSB-5A5 > MSB-5A5 > SM1-73 > SM23-73-3. The sequence continues at coordinate 14,812 of CAYFQZ010000469.1, forward strand.
AGATGGTTAAGAGACTTTCTCTTATTGTCACGGTGTGGCTTCTGATTTTCACGGCCTGCGGTCCTAGCCCCAGATACACCTCAGTTACCGGCCATGACAGATCCAGCCGGGAAGGTGAAAGCAGGATCGATAAGACCAAGATGGGCAGGATAATCGATTCCTTCTTGGGGACGCCTTACCGATTCGGCGGCGAGACCAGAGCCGGAACGGACTGCTCCGGACTGGTAAAACAGGTTTACAAGCAGTATGCCGGGTTCGACCTCCCTCGCGACACCAAGAAGCTATACAAGTTGGTCAGAAAGGTGGAATCCGAAGATTTGGCGTATGGGGATCTGGTGTTCTTCTCGGATGGCTGGTACTCGGTGTCCCACGTCGGTATCTACGTCGGAGAGCGCAAGTTCGTGCATTCCACGAAAGGTCTGGGGGTGGTCGTATCATCTCTGGATGAAAACTATTATCGAAAACGGTACAGGGGCGCCAGAAGAGTCATTCCTTAAGGTCGTCTTCAGATCAGCCGACCTGCTGAACTCAGGGCAGCCGTCAAGCACTCTTTAGCTTTTCCAAAACGCCATGGAGTTGAAGCTCAAACTCAAAAATCTCCCTGATCGGCCCGGGGTATACGTGATGAAGGACTCCTCGGGAAAGGTGATATATATCGGCAAGGCCAAATCTCTGAGAGACAGGGTGCGGGCCTATTTCCACGCCACCGCGCCCTATCATCCAAAGGTTTCCGCATTGATCTCAAAGATATCCGATCTTGAGGTTCTGGCCACGGATTCTGAGATGGAGGCCTTGATCCTGGAAGCCAATCTGATCAAGGAGCACAGGCCCAGGTACAACGTCAATCTGAAGGACGACAAGAGGTACCCGTACCTGAAGGTAACCGACGAGCCCTTCCCCAGGGTTCTGGTGGTCAGACGGGTGAAGAAGGACGGGGCAAGGTACTTTGGTCCCTACACCAACGTAAAAGCCATGAGGCAGACCTTGGGGATTCTGAGAAAGATCTTCGTCATCCGGAGCTGCAACTACGCGCTCCCCCCCACCAGAAAGATAAAGCTGTGCCTGGATTACCACATCAAAAGGTGCCCCGGCCCCTGCGAAGGGAAGGTGTCTGAGGAGGAGTATGGTGAGATAATCAGAAACGTTCTGCTCTTTCTATCGGGAAGAAGCAGGCTGCTTTTAAGTCACCTCACTGAACGGATGAACCAGTGTTCGGCGCGAGAGGAGTACGAGAAGGCCGCCTCGCTTCGCGATCAGATAAACTCGCTGGGGGCGGTTATGGAAAAGCAGAAGGTGGCAGACGTGGAGCAGGCTGACCGGGACATCATCGCCTTCGCCCGGGAAAGAAAGGATATCTCGGTGGTGGCTCTGCAGATCAGAGAGGGAATACTGATCGGCAGACAGAATTTCCATCTCACCGGCCTCAGACAGAGCGCCGATCGGGAGATACTCTCCGCCTTCCTCAGACAGTACTACATGCACTCGGCGATAATTCCACCCGAGATAATTGTTCCCGCCGCGGTTCAGGACCAGCGCATGATTCAGGACTGGCTCAGCTCCAAAAGAGAGGGAAAGACGAGAATCGTGGTTCCCCAAAGAGGTGACAAGGTCAGGCTTCTGGATATGGCGCTTTACAACGCCCAGCTTTCATTAAACGAAATTCTCCTGCAGAGGGCTGAGGCAAAGAGGGCCATGCCCGCGGCGGTCAAATCCCTGGAAAGGGATTTGTATCTTACTCTTCCTCCCCGGCGCATAGCTGCGTTTGACATATCGAATTTGGGACCCTCAGATGCCGTAGGTTCCTTGGTACTCTTTCAGGACGGTCGTCCCAAGAAGAGCGGATATCGCAGATTCAAGGTCAAAACGGTAAGCGGCCAGGACGATTTCGCCATGATGGGAGAGGTGGTCGGCAGATACTTCGGTCGGCTCGACGAACAGAGGCAAGAATATCCCGACCTGGTGTTGATCGACGGAGGAAAAGGCCAGCTCTCGGCCTGCGTTCAGACTTTGAACAGACTGCAAGTCAAGGATCAAAACATAGCGGCTCTGGCCAAGAGATTGGATGAGGTCTTCTTGCCCCAGAGGTCGGAGCCCCTGATGATCCCCAAGGGCTCTGTCTCCCTTAAGCTGCTGCAGAGAATACGGGATGAGGCGCATCGTTTTGCCGTGGAGTATCACCGGAAGCTGCGGAAAAAGCGAACCATCAGATCTGAGCTGGATCAGATTCCGGGAATAGGACCGGCAAGAAGGAAGATTCTGCTGAAGGCTTTTGGTTCGGTTCAAGCGGTCAGGCGGGCGGGCTTGAAGGAATTGCTGCAAGTTGAGGGGGTGGGTAAGAGAGCCGCAGAAAACGTTTACAAGCATTTTCACGATTGAGCCGCTTCCCGTCCGGCAGCGGGAAGAGGTAAGATCGCCTCCGATATCCTCGATGCTTCAGCCCAGACACTCTTGACATCCCGATAGCTTCAGCCATGGAAAATTCCCGCTCAGCAGGGATTCCCCAAGGCATGCCCCAAGGTCAAAAGAGCAGGCATGTCCGGTGAATACTCAGGCACGAAGGCGTTTTCCCTGCCAGAGAGGTCAGCCTAAATCGAGGCAGTTCTCACGCTCTATGAATCAATGGTTAAGGAAGTTCGAGAATAGAAAACCCGCGCAGGTATATCTACTCAACTGAGATCAGACAGATGTTCGGGACGCGCCGTCCTCTCTCTTTACGCGGAGGTCTCCAGCCGGACTGCACAAGCGCCCGCGGAAAAAGAGCCGGCTCAGGGAGAGAGCTTCTTGGCTTCTTTGATCGTACCGTACACACCGTTGTCCAGTTGAGCAAAGAGCTTCAGATGTCGATATCTCTCCACCAGGTCCGCCTCCACCACATCCTTGTCCACGGACGCCAGAAGCACCCGTCCGAAGATCACCATCTGCTCCCCGTATTTCTTGGTCCAATCCAGAGAGCATTCCAGGTGTGCTTTACACTCGGCAATGCGAGGGGTGCTGAGCTTTACGGACCTGATCGGTGTGAATCCCGCCTCCTTGATCTCTTGCTCTCCGGCCGGCTCAGTGTCGAGTATCTGCCATATCTTCTTGGCCGACTCCGTTCCGGGGACGTTGATTATGAACTGACCGGTGGACAGTATGTTCTTGGCAGTCAGGCTGCCGGTGCTACAGCCGAAGCCCACAATGGGTGGGGTGGACGAGAAAACGGAGACAGAGCTTTTGACTCCCAGGCCCGGCAAGTCTTCTTTGTTTACCGTGGTAATAAGCAAGGTCTGTCCCACTAAGGGGAAGCGAAGCCCCTCCAACATGGGAAAGGTTGTCATCCCCGGGAGCCGACTGACGTCGTAGTCTATCTTTTCCAGGATCTTTTTCATTCCTGCTCCTCTTGGTTTGCCGATTCAGTTACGATGCGTTCTTGGCTTGTGCTCAGATTTTCTGCCGGCTGGTCAACAGCCCGTGACCGGCCGAAGCCGCCATGGTCGATGAAGGAATTGTTGCAGTCCCTTATCAGATCTGAAAAAGCTGAACCCCTAATGTATCACTTTTTCCTGCCCTGTCAATAAAATTCTAACCACTCTCCAGAATTTTCCGGAAAAGAGGAAGCCAGCCTGCGTTCCCTGCGGACCGTTAAGGAAATCAGCTGAACCAGATTCTTAGACTTTAATACGAAGATTCCTTATCTGTATATTTGACAAAACTAATCGAAAAGTGATTTTGACGGCACGGGGCGGCTAAGCCTTCTCTGTCAGAGGCCCGGTTTTCCGAATCCACACTATCTCTTGGCCCTCAGCTTGCTCTTCTTGAGCAGTCCCTTCTCCCATGCCCTGAGAAACAGCCGGGCGATGCGAGGATCGAATTGTGTGCCGGCACAGTCTTTGATTTCCTTCAGGGCCATGTTTATGCTCTTGGCCTTTCGGTAAGGTCGGTCACTGGTCATGGCGTCGAAAGTGTCCGCTACTGCCATCAGTCGTCCCTGGATGGGAATCTGGTTGCTGCGCAGCCCAAAGGGGTATCCTTTTCCGTCGTATCTCTCGTGATGATACAAGACATAGGGCACGGCTGGCGCCAGGAAGGGGATGTCCTCCAGTATCCTGGACCCACAGATGGGGTGTTGTTTCATGATCTCGAATTCGTCCCCGGTGAGGGCCTGGATCTTGTTCAGTATGGCATCCGGCACGCCGATCTTCCCGATATCGTGCAGAATCCCTCCCATCTTCACCTCCCATAGCTGATCTTCGTTCCAACCCATCTCCTGGCACAGGCATTGGGCCATGTAACAAACCCTCTCGGTATGGCCGCGGGTATATATGTCGCGAGCCTCCACCGCATTGGCCAAGGCGGTAAGGGTCTGTAGGTAGGATTCCTTGAGCTCCTCGTATAGCCGTGAGTTTTCGATGGCGGAAGCCGCCTTGGAGGCGATGATGGAAAGGGAGTGAAGCTGGCCGGTGGTGAAGGGCGAGATCTGGCCGTCGGATCTAATCAAGGTCAACACTCCGATGACCTTTCCCTTTGCCATCAGGGGGTGGACGATGACCGATCTTACGTTTTTCCGCAGATGTGAAGGCAGGTGTTGTCTGTCTATTTCGGCTCTGTGAAACACCTGCGGTCGACCGCTCCTGATTGCCGATTTGGATATCCGATCCTCTCCCCTGAGCAGGCCGGTCTTGAGCATTGCCTGAGGAACTCCCAGCGAGGCCTTGCAGACCAGGCAGTTGCCCTTCTGGTCTAGAAGCAGGACGGAAGCCATGTCCGCATCCAGCTCTTTGATGGCGGTCTCCAATATCAGGTTCAGCAGGAAATCCAACCGGATGGTGGAACCCATGGCCTCGCCGATCTTGTAGAGGGATACGGTTTCCTTCAGGTTGATGTTCTCCCGGTGAAGCTTCTGCTTTTCCAATCCCCGTTTGATCACCGCCCTTAAGGTGTCCATGGAGAAGGGCTTGACCAGATAGTCGTAAGCGCCCGATTTGAGAACCGTTACGGCATTTTCTATGGTGGGGTGTCCGGTCATGAGAATCACGATACCGTCCGGATGCGAACCCACGGTTTGGTTGAGAATATCTACCCCGGATTTTTTGCCCATGATCAGATCGGTCAGAACCAGGTCGACGTGGCGCGTTTCAATGAAGTCCAAGGCCTGGACTGGATCACATATGGTGTGAATGCGGTAGCCTTCGTTGGAGAGCATCTCCCTGATGACCTCGCAGATGTACTCCTCGTCGTCCACCACCAGGATGCGTGGCGCAGCGTTATTAAGCGATCTGGTTTTACCGGCCTGCGATACGTGCCCGGGTTGAGAAGAAGGAACCGGGCCGCTCTGCGGCCTGGTTCGCCTGCCTTGGCTTGAGGCTGCCGCGGTTTCGGTCCCAGCTCCACAGCTGTTCTTGACCTTGCTGCCCATATGCCCCCTTTGACCGCAGGCGGGTCCTTCAAGAAGAAGCCGTAGCAAGCTGAAGAACGCCAGCCCGCTCGGCTAGTGCGTTTACAAACACTCTATCGGCTGAAACCGCAACAGGATTGAATTTTCGGCTGTGTTTCTTTTGCGCAGACCAGCGACTACCAGGCAGACCTGCCCGCAGGCCGGGACCGGTGAGAGTGAAACTTTGAAAGATTCCGATTCCGACCGGGCAGGCGCCGGGCGAAGCTTATTCGGTATCACCCACGGTGTGTTGATCCAGACGGAAGTTTCCAGGTGTGGGAGTCGTCTCGGTCAAACGAGAGGCACGATACAAGGATGCTTGAGCAGATGGTCGCTGTGGAGGAGGCTGAAATAAAGGGAGATTCAAAACTGCACGTTCAGATTGGGATAAAACATCTCCAGGAACTTGACGCGCCGGCCCACTCGGTCCCCAAACAGGGAAACAAAGTCGGGCAGAGATAGGCCTATGCCGCCGAAAAACTGTCTTTGCGGCCGGTCTTGTTTGTGGGTTACCCCGTAACCCAGGCCGAAGCAAAAAACCTTTTCCGGCAGAAACAGCCTGGCCCGGTAGGTGAGCCAGTAGACGAAATTGTCGAATTCATCGTAGGTCTGGGCAAACACCGGCTGGTTGCCCGCAAAGAGGTTGCCTTTGGAGCTTATCTTCACATCGAAGTCCTCAAGCCAGGCCCAGCTCTGCCTCATACATGCCAGCCCTATTCCGGCGTAGTCGAATATGAGGTCGGATATGCCCACCCCCTGTTTGGGATTGTACGCGTCTATGGGATACTCCACCGTGGTCAGGACTAGCGCGGTTTGAGAGATGGCTATGGCGCGGCTGGTCTTGGGGGAAAACCCGGCCCAGCGGTAAGCCCAAAGAAGGAACTGAGTCATCTTGTAGCCCCACATGAAGTGGCTCAATTCGTCTGTCTGAGCCAGATTGTCTCCGTCCCAATCGTCTTTGAAATGGAAAGCCCCTTTGGACTTTCCCCAAGAAGCAATAGCCTGCTTGTAGCCGAAGAAAATAGCTCCGGCATTCGCAGTGACCAGCAGCCAGGCCCTACTCCTTTCTATGCGGCCTTGTCCGGCCCGGGAAAGATCGATTTTCCTCCGCGTCAGAGCGTCCGAGTAAGAGATGCGAAGCTGGAACAGCGGCGGGGTCGATCGGAAATCATGATGGCTCCAACGAGTGAAAAACCGGAGGTGCCCCGGGCCGCATTTTTTCAACGGCAGGGCGGGGTCGGATAGGGTACAAGGCTGATTGGAGATGTGTTCCGCATAAGGGTTTTGAGCCCAAGCGGGACGGGCAAACCAAGGCATTCCCGCCACCACTCCCCAGAAGAGTATGAGAGCTCCCGTGACTTTCACGCTTCTATCATAACCCGAATTTGGCTTTTGTCAAGGCATTTGGTTGCTGAGACACCGGAAGCAGCCGGGCGAGGCTAATCGGCATTGGGCCGCTATGCCTAAGTTAATCCGTGTGCTTGACTCGTTGGGGGATCGAAAAGTCACCGGACGTGCGAGACTTCGGTCTTCCCTGCACGACTCACTCAGTGGAGGTAAGCGGGACGTAGGGTACAGCGTTGAGATCGAGATTGGACCTTTCTCCGGCGGAGAGGCGAAAATCTCCGGCCGCCGCGATCATGGCCGCGTTATCTGTGCACAATACGAGGGAAGGATAGATAACCTGCAGCCTGTGTTTGCCAGCTTCCTCTTTGACTCTCTTCCGCAGGCGCCGGTTTCTGGCCACACCTCCGGCCAGCGCGATGGTTCGGCTATTCATGTCCACGCACGCTCTTATTCCCTTCTCCACCAGCACGTCCACCACCGCCTCTTGAAAGCTGGCAGCGATGTCTATCCTGTGAGTTTTCAGCGTCTCCTCCGGCAATCTGGAGGTGTATACGGCTACCGCCGTTTTGAGGCCGCTGAAGGAGAAATCGAAGCTGCCCTCCTCCAGGCGGGCTCGGGGAAATCTGAAGAAATCCGCTTTTCCGTTCTTGGACACCTGGTCTATGATGGGTCCGCCAGGATAACCCAGATTCAGAATTTTGGCCACCTTGTCGAACGCCTCTCCGGCTGCATCGTCCCGGGTTTGTCCCAGCAGTCGGTAACTGCCCTTCTCAGCCACGTAGACCAGAGCGGAGTGACCTCCCGAGATCACCAGGCATACAAAGGGCGGCGAGACTTGCGGGTGCTCCAGAAAGTTGGCGAAGATGTGCCCTTCGATGTGATTTATTCCGATCAGGGGGATTCCCAAGGAGTAGGACAGGGCCTTGGCAAAGGACAGCCCGATCAATAGCGAACCCACCAGCCCCGGCCCGTAGGTCACTGCAACCCCCTCCATCACCTCCAGACAGGTCCCCGCCCGGCCCAACGCCTCCTTGACTACCGGAACGATGGCTCGTATATGCTCACGTGATGCCAGCTCCGGAACCACGCCCCCGTATTTATCGTGCACCATCTGAGAATAAACCACGTTGGAGAGAATATCTCTGCCATCTTTTACCACACTGGCAGCGGTCTCGTCACAGGATGTCTCGATGCCCAGAATCAACATGACGTCAGCAACTGAATCAATCGTCTGCAGGCGTCGCGCCCGAGATAAGAATCCTCTACCCGCTCAGATCGAATCTGCTGGGGAGAGGCTTGCGGGCATTCGACCGGGATGCCCTCGGGTGGTCTAAATCTATTTGGGGAAGCACTCCACGGAGTCTGGCTCTACCTTTATCAGTTCAACCTCCGCCGGCAGTCGAACCAGAAGGGGAAGCTTCACCGTGTCCTTTCGGTTGGCATTGGAACAGTCTACCGTCACCCTTATGCTATCCGGGTCAATCCGGTCCATCAGGCTCTCCGTGCCGCGGAGGATCACGCCCACGGTATCCGGATGCAGCTCAATCTGGATGCGCCTGGGTGAACTAGTCCTTTCGACCGGCAAATCGGTGAATCTCCTCTCCACGACTCTTTCAACGTTCACCGAGTAGCTGATCTGCTGCTGGGACAGGGTAAGATTATACCCCTCGGGCATGACCAGATCTACCTGCGCAGATATCGGCAGCCTTGCATCTTGTATCACCTTCTCTTGGGTATGAATCTCCGCCAGATTCCGCACCCACATTCGCGGCCCGGAGACCAGCACCTCTTTTGGATCGTACTCTACGTCGCCCACCTGTCTGAACCCTTCCGCCGGGAGCACTCGGATTTCAGGTCGAACCTTCAGGCTCCTTTCCATGGGATAATCCAGTTTGATCTTCAGGGTCTTGGGGGGCAGTATGGTGGTAACTTTCAGTTCCAGCCCCTCAGGAATAGGTATCTCCTCAGGTCTGATGAGGTAATCCGTCTCCCCTCTTTCAAAATCACTGATGTCAATTTTCAGGCTTTTCCTTTCCGCCGAGATTAGCTTCAAAAGCTCCTTTCCCTTTCCCTGGATGGTCACGTTCACCTGCTCTGGCAGCTTCTCCGCCAGAAGAAGGCGCTCGTGGATGTTCAGGACCTCCAAGGGAAACCTGTCACTGTACTCGTAGACTCTGTCGGTGGCGACGTGGAACCACAGAAGTAGGGCCATCACCACGGCCGCCAGCTTGAACCAGAAGTTCTGGACTAGGATCCGCCACATGACCGGCGCCGGTTAAGAATAAGATGGACGAAGCGCCAACCGTATTCCGGATGGTGTTGGTAAAACGCAGAAGCTCCCTATTTCTGGGAAAAACCGATGGGCCTGCCGAAGCTGATCTCACCGTTGTCTATGCGAATGGAGAAACCGCATTCAGGATTGGAGCATACCCAAGCCTTGTAGGTGATGGCGGCGCCGTCTCTGCCGTAGTCCGACAGAGGCAGGAGCATACCGCCGTTGCACTTCTTGCAGTCAGGAAAAGCTTTCTCCATGCCTTCCGCACCTCCTCCTTAGAATTGCCGCACGTTTCTATTCCGTGCGCTTCGTCCATCATAGCCCTAGATAACGAAAAAAAGGCCGCCTGTCAAGGTAAAGATTTCGGTTGCTTGAGTTTAGACCGGAAATCCGCCCAGGGGTGGTTCCGTCCCCTGCTCCAATCAAGCTGGACCTTTGGCTCTACCTCTCAGAAGTGGGCAAAGCCAGATCTTCTCAGGTGCTTGGCTTTGCCTGACTTCTGGAGGAGTCTGACTCCATGTTTCCTTTCTGTCGTCTCACCAATCACCGAAACGTCCACTTGGGATTTGATTCTCCCGATTCTGCGGCGATCCTTTCTATTGACAGTGAACAGAAGTTCATATTCTTCACCAGAGGATAGGGCCCAATCAAGGGGTGACTTGTTCATGAGTGCGGCCGCCTTTCGGCACCTGGGCGATACGGGTATCTTGTCTTCATGAATCACGGCTCCGACCCGGCTTTGCTCCGCCAGATGAAACAGCTCGGAAGACAGCCCATCGCTTATATCAATCATGGAGTTTACCCGCAGATTCCCGGTGAGAATCCTCGCCTGGTTGACTCGCGGATCCGGTCTCAAATGCTTCTTAACCATGGAGGGCTTGATGCGCCCGTATCTTTTCAAGTACTCCAGACCTGCTTGAGCTTCCCCCAGGTTGCCGGTGACGCAGATCAAATCTCCCCTTTTGGCTCCACTCCTCGTTACCAGGCACTTCTTCTCCACCTCACCCAGAAGGGCAATCCAGATCACGAGATCTTTCAGCACCAATGTGGTGTCACCTCCGATGATCCTGCAGCCATACTGTTTGGCCAGCCTCGACGCCCCCCTGTAAATCGACAGCACGTCCTCAGCGTGGGCGGATTTGGTCAGACCCAATGTGACCAAAGCATACCTGGGCAACCCTCCCATGGCAGCGACGTCACTCAAATTCGCAGCCATGGCCTTCCAGCCGATCTCCTCGAACGTGCAGTAACTCAAATCAAAATGCACGTTTTCCACCATGGCGTCAGCGGTGAAGATGAGAAGCTTATCCCGTGACAGTTTCAGGACGGCCGCATCGTCACCGATGTTTACCAGAACCCGTTTGTCTTCAGATAGTATTTTCTTCCTAATCAAATCGATCAAGCCGAATTCGCCGATTTGGCTTATCTCCATCTAAGCTCCCTCAATTTTCGGTCAACCTATCCTATTGAGTGACATGATGATTTATCGGGTTCCCCGTTCCCCGGGAAGAGGGATAGGATGAGTGGAATGTAAGCTTATTTACCTCCTTCATATTAGCTTAGCTCTCAATCATAGCCTTTCATAAATTACATATCCGTTTCCCTTAAAAACTCCTGAGTAGGTAGCGTTGAGCAGATTCTGCAACTCTTCAAACTCTCTGGTTGTATCAAAACCAGAAACCCAGGGTTTGCCAGTCCAAATTTGAATGATAAATCGAGGATTGGAAGCAGCAAGCTCTTTCAGAAATCGTCTGCGCAAGTTCTGGGTATACTCGCTTGAGATGTGGTGATAGAAATGGAAATCATAGACAAACGGAGTAGCTATTTGAGCCTGGGCGATTAACATAGCGTGGACTGCTCCTCCAGTCCAGTCCAATGGCTGGACTTTGTCCCCCGGTTTCACATGTGATTCCAGATAGCCTGCGATCTCGTCAACTCTCTCCACCGGAGGAGCTTCCTTCAAATCTCGAATACGATCCAGGATTTTCAGGGGTGTCACTACCCGAAGAAAAATGACCACCAGGAAGGTTCGTTGAAATTTATGCGATCCATTTCGCTGTTCCACGAAACAAAGAGAGCTTAACAACACCACAAAATAGCAGAATATCAGGTGGTGGTAGGTCCAAAACTTTCCAGCGAATACGGGATAGATGCCGTAAAGAACCGCCAACCAAATTAGCAGGCGAACCCGACGCCTTTGGGTGGGCGTGCGGTCAGAGTGAAAAAGGGAAATGAAAATGCCAATCGCCGCCGGCATTAGCCACAGATCGCATGAACCCAAACTGAGAAATCCCTTAATAAGATATTGAGTGCGGACAAGTCCGAAAAGAGGCTGGTGACCACCCGATAGGCTACTATAAAGAGGCAGGTAATTCTTTACCACATCAAAGAAAGAACTCAATGCTCCAGCTTGCCCTAGATAAGCCAAAAGGATTATGATGGGTGAGGTAAAGCCGACCAGCGTAGACAACAGAATTCGAGAGAACCCAGACACGGAAAGAAATCCCTTGTCGTGCCTTTTGATATCCCCCACTTGAGATAAAAAAACCAAAGGAAGACCAAGCACAGCTTGCGGCTTGATGGTGGCGGAGAGTCCAAAAAGAAAGCCGACTATGAAGAACTTTATTACATCGCTCAATCTGGGAAAAGAAGACGAAACAAGAATTGCCGCGCTAAGGGGAAGAATGATGAGATATTCCCTCTGCATTGACATGTATGGTCCATACCCCAGATACACCAAAGCAAAAAGGATCATACCGCACCAAGCTACCTTACGATTTATCTTTTTTAACCAAAACCAGGTGGTAGCTGAAATCGCACCGAGGTAGAGAAGATCGAAAAGCCTAAAACCAAAGTCTCCATATCCAAAAACTTTTCCGATGAACAGATGGATTAAATACGTCCCCGGCATATTGAAGTCGAAAAAATCCCGGTAGGGGACGTAGTCGAAACGGTCCATCAAGAATGCCAAGTACATCATGATCGGGGGATCATGGAGCATACGCCATTTTAACGACGAAACTGCGACGAGGACCAGAAGAGCGCCTAAGGGTATAAAAATTAGGAAGAAAGACTTCTTGTTCATGATGCAATATCTCTGTGATGCTTTGAGAAGAGGAATTACCTCAGCTTTCTGGCATCCCGCCAGATGTAGAATGCGTCAAGAATGTCGTTACTACCGACTCCGATAATAGAGAACCGGCACCTGACTTAGGTTACGTGCCGGGTTTTCTGTTTTCATCATTCCATCAGCCGAGGGTTGTTCCAGAAGAATCGGGTGGCTCCCTCCGGCGTGCCGAACCAGATATAGTCTCCATCCAGGGCCACCTCCTGCACGTTATTATCCAGAAGTCCGTCCTCAGAGGTATATTTTATCCAGATGTCCGTGGCACGATTCAGCTTCCACACCCCATCCTGGGTGGCTGCCCAGACGTGTTTTTTGTCACACACCAGCTTCACCACGTTCAACTCAGGGAAGCTCATCCTGTTGTCGTAGACTCTTCGCTCATCGCTGAGCGGACTGTATCCCAAAATCCCGGTATCGGTGCCAAACCATATCTCCTCTTTTCCGCTGGCGGGCCTCTCACCGGACCATCGGGCGATGGATCTGACCCAGCCGTGCAGGAGGCCGTCCGGCGTAGCAAATCTATACCAGGTACCACTTGTCTTATCCAGGGTATAGGCTCCCTGGTCCGTACCCACCCACACGTAGTAGGAGTCTGCCAGAACGCAGAAGACGTAGAGCTCCTCCAGCAGAGGATTGTCTATGGACCACAGCGAGTCTGCCGTCAGGTCATATACGGCCAGTCCCTTACTGGTGCCAATCCACAAAGATTTCCCGTCCGATTCCAGGGCGGTAACGTCGTTGTCCGGCAGCCCCCCAAAGGCATTGTAGGATCTCCAGGTGGAATCTTTCTTTTTCACACGAGCCAATCCTTTTTCGGTGCCCAGCCACACGTATTGACTGTCCGACTCCATGACGTTAACCAGACTACTCGAAAGGAAAGGAATGTACCTGGCCACGTAGTAATCCCAGCTGTCTTTCTTTCGATTATACCGGGTTATCCCTGCCGAAGGACTCATGAAGCCCATGCCCCCAAACCATATGTCGTCCCCATCAACCAGAATGGCTTTCACGTCGTTGTCGTAAAGCCCGAATTTGAACATCCTGAGCTGCAGGTGCCTTAAGGACGCCAGTCCCGCGTTGAGTCCCCAGGTACCCACCCACAATTCGTCATCGTAATCGCCCGTCAGATAATTGGTGATGATATATCTGTCCAGGTGTGCGTCCGTCACCCAATCGCTTCCCGCGCTGGTGGGTCCGAATTCGGTGAACAGATCCGGCAGCCTGAGGCCGGAGGTGTCACTCCTTGACAAGTTCCTGGGAAACGACGGCTCCCAGGTCCATTCGCCGAATATCTCCTGGTAAACGGCGGCACCAGCATAGGTATCCGCCCATATTTCGTCTCTGTCGGGATCGTAGGCAATGTCCCGGACCCAGTTGTCCGGCAGGCCGTCGCTGGTGGTGAAGGGCGTATTCCACTTGCGAGCAAACCTGTCATAGCGGGTCACCCCGCCGGTGGTTCCGAAATATATGTGATCGTAATCTTGCGCGATGGAGGTAACATACCGGAACACGGAGTAGCTCACCCAGTCGCCCGGCAAGTATTTTCCCTTGCCGTGGACAGCGGAACTGAAAGCCGCGAGACACAGCAGACAGGCGGCGAAGGTCAGAAAGGCGATGTCCCGAGCAGTTTTATGTTTGATTGACATTCACTGACTTTGAGTTGTGCCCGACATCATCCGTTCAGAAAATCAAGGGCCAGGCCGACAAGCAATGCCGCGCCGATCTCCAGTGCATCTTCGTCCACCGTGAACTTGGGATGATGCCAGGGATAGACGGCCTTCTTCTTTGGATTCCTGATTCCCAGTCTCAAGAATGAACCCGGGACTTTCTGCAGATAGAAGGCGAAATCCTCGGCGCCCATCAACGGCTTCTTGATCTCGAATACGGCCTGCTTGCCAAACATCCTGGTGATGGTTTGTCGAGCCAAATCGGTTGCCTGCGGCTGGTTGATCAGCACAGGATAACCCAGAGAGTATTTCAGTTCGAACGTTGCGCCCGCGCTTCTGGTCACCCCTGAGACTATTTCCTTCAACCAGCGCGGGATTCTTTTGGCCACCTCGTTGCTTAGGGTTCGCGAGGTTCCTTGCAGTGTTACCCGGTCACATATTATATTACGTTTGGTTCCACCCTCAATTTTGCCCACGCTGACTACCACGGGCTGCACCGGATCTGCTTTTCTGGAAGCAATTGTCTGCAGAGCTTGAAGTACCTGTGCCGCAATCAGGATGGCGTCTATGCCGTCGTGAGGCCTGGCGCCATGTCCGCTTACACCTTTGATGGTTATATCGAAGCTATCTGCCTGCGCCATGAAGGGACCTTCTTTCACTCCGATCTTTCCGATGGGAATTCCGGAATCGCAGTGCAACCCGAATATTCCGGAAACATCCGGGTTCTTCAGCGCCCCGGCCCGTATCATCGGCTTGGCTCCCCCCGGAGGGCTTTCCTCACTGGGCTGAAATATGAACTTGACGTTACCGTTCAGTTGGTCCCTAAGCTCCGAGAGAATGGTGGCTGCTCCAATAACGCAGGCCATGTGGGCATCGTGCCCACAGGCGTGCATCAGGCCGTCGATCCTGGATTCGTACGGAAGATTCGTTTGCTCGGTGATAGGAAGAGCATCCATGTCCGCTCTTAGAGCGATGGTTTTACCTTTTTTCTTTGCAGCCAGAATGCCGACCACACCTGTCCTGGCAACACCGGTCCTGGCTCTGATGGCCAGCTTCTTCAATTCTCTTGCCACCCTTTCGGAGGTCTTGTATTCATTGTAGGCTAATTCAGGATATTGATGAAACTCCCTTCTTAGCTTCACCATTTTAGCGAAGTGTTTACTCGAAAGGGCTTTGATTCTCTCAGCCATTTGAGGTTGCATGTCTTGTCTCCTGTATCAGTGAGATATGCGTGACGAGTGACGTGTCATCGCGAGGCGAAGCCGAAACGATCTCAAGGTGGAGATTGCTTCGTCCCCTACGGGTCCTCGCA
>CAYFQZ010000470.1:0-18017 GCA_964345305.1 uncultured Ignavibacteria bacterium
TATGTCAAGTGAATTTCTGATAGAAGAAGCTGGTTTCGTGTTCAGTCTCTGTCAGCAGGACCGTTTGATCAGAGATCCCCTTGATCGTTTTGAATAAGTCCGTTCTGCCCGGAGCCCAAAAACAAGGCGCAGGCTCCTGTTTGAGCCTGCGCCTTTCTGGTCAGCGTTTATCCGAATTCAACCTACGGACATCCGGGTGGGTCGCCGCCCTTGAAGAGGTAGTTCAACAAGTGGATGGGGTCTCCCAGGTTGACCTCGCCATTGCAGTTGGCGTCACCTGCATCAAGCGGGAATGGAGGTACTTCTCCCTTAAAGAGATAGTTGAGCAGATATACCGCATCTCCCAGATCCCAGATGCCGTCTCCATTAGCATCTCCGCGAAGGAACAGTTCGACCTTCACCAAGTCCCAACCCTTGTGTCCCAGAATGTCCGTGATCTCCACGTTCACGAAGTATCCGGTTCCCACCGGGAAGAGTTCCGGATCGGGATACCAGGGATAGTGATACGTTCCGGGCGGGGCCTCCGGCACCGGCTCTATCTCGTCGGTGGTAGCCACAGTCTCGGTCGGTACGGGCTGGGTGGCCTCCTTGGGAGAGACGATCACCAGCTCCAGTAAGGGATGTCCGTCAAACCCCTTGGAGACATCGAATTCTCCGTTCACCTCGGTGCCGGTCCAGGGATCCATATAGTCAATGAACTTCTTGGGATGGATGCAGAAGGAGTTGACCACGGTTACGTGATGCTCATCTCCGGTGATCACGTCCTCGTCCTCCTCGAACAGCTCCTTTATAAGCCTTTGCAGGGTCACATCTTTCCCCTGCAGGTGTTCTACAGGCTTAAACACGCACACCCCGCAATGCTTCTTGATGTATGCTTCAATGGCAGCTTTTTTCGCTTTCAGATCGGTCCCGTAATCAGGATGAGTTTTAGCAAAACCGGCTATCTCCGATACCATGTCGGCGTCGGACATGGCCCCGTTATTGTTTAAGCAGGGGAATCCGTTATTTGCCCAGTATTTCAGACAAGCAGCCATGGAAGTCGGGGAACATCCCCGGTTATTGCCATCAGACCCGTTAGGATACAGATTATGTTGATTGAAGTGAGGCACACCTTTGTTGAAGCCCTGAATGCAGTCGAATTTCTCTGCTCCTTCCTTGCCCGGGCCAGGATACTCGGGGATTGGATAGACTATCACATACATCTCGGTGATGTTGTCGCCAGGCGTGTAGAACTGGATGTCTAATTCCCCTTCCGCAGGGAAGTTGAACACCCCTGGGAAGATGATATCCACCTCCGGAGGATAAGGGTCCCAGTATTGGACGATGGTATCTGAGGAGGACCGGCCGAACGAATCCACCAGGGTTGCGCGTATCTTGTAGTAACCCTCCGGCAGCTCTCCCGGATGCCACCTGATCTGCCAGCCGTCTCCTCCGGGCTGAAGCGGGTCGTGGGGGTCCTGCATGTACGTGGTGCCGTCAGTGTCACTGCCAATAGGAATCCACTCGGGAACCGGCACTTCGACGTAAACATCGAAGAATGATTCCGCGGGGAAGTCTTCGCCGGTTGGGAAATCTACCACCTGGATAGTAAGCGTATCGGAGAAGTAGTTCTTATCCCAGATAGAGGTATCGTTCGGTTCGACGATTACAGCGTGCGGGACGTCGCATCGTCCTGTGTGTACGTTACATTCAGCTCCCGGAATGTAGTTTCCTCCAAGATCTGCGCACTCCGCTGCAGTCACCGGGCTTGCACATCCTGTCTCTGGCCCTCCGTCTACCCACCACCAGCAGCAACCCTTGGGTGGACACACCACGATCTCAACAAGGAAATCCACCCCGATTCCCCAATCATCCAGGATCGTGCCCCAGGTGCCGTCATACTCGTCGTAGCCGATGCTTCTGGTCGAACTGTGGCTTCCGTCGTCGCTTAGGATGGAGAGTGTGTCCCCTATGTCGGCCCTGGGATGAGAGTAGCCTACGTGAATCGGTTGCATCCCGGTGAGTTCCAACTGCACAATCTCGGTCTCGATTATGTTTGGCTGAGGCCACCACACTATCTCCGAATCCGGTATAACGAACTCGGCGATGGCACCAGCAGGCGGCGCCGGATCCAGAGGATAGGTGCCATCCGACTCCCACACGTAGACATGGGCATCGGGGCTCCCGGAGCTTCCCAGGTCGTAGAAGTAGATACGAATCTCCTCAAGGATGCAATCATAAGGGATATCGAACCTCTCGTTGAAGAAATCGTAGCCGTACGCATTCGGAGCTTGCCAGTAGTAGGCGCCGGGGCCGTAATAAGAGATCGTATCACAGTCCCCCTCTGGAGTCTCGCAAGGATTCTGCGGGTCGGTGAAACCTCTGGAGAATAGCAACATCTGGCCGGGCCAGCCATGGAAAAACACCAGATCCTCCCAGTCCACACCTCGATACATATAACTGTGGCAGTCAAGGGGAGTGTCTGAAGAGATAGGATCGGCCCCGCTGCCACTCAAATCGTTTGCTATATAGATTGCCGCGAAGTAGGGATTATTGACACAACAGGTGTCCTCCGGAGATATGGGCAGAGCGATCTCCCACAAGCCTGCGCCTGGGATGTCCACCTCGTAAGGCGGCGTCTCGCAGATTATGACGTCGCTGGGCATGGGACATTCCGGAGGTCCGGCATTCTCGAACACGACGCCTTGAACATTGAGGAACAAGGCGGCTTCCGTGTTTATCATGAAGCAGATCTCCGTCACCTGGAAGGGCCAGACGTCCACGCAGCCGTACTGCTCCGGGTCTTGGTAGTTGGCGTACCATTCAAGTCCGTGGAACCAGTCGGTGATAGAGTAGACCACTGTGGCGGCCAGGTCGCAGAAATCCTTGGCTCGCTCCACATCGGCAGCAGAGATTTCGGTTGGCGTTCCGGAAACGGGCCGGTACGTGGCAGGATCGACTTTCGGCCGCTCCGCTTGGATCTCGGTTACAGCGAAGGGCGCAGGCACTGGTCTGGGCACCTTCCTCTCTGCAGCAAAAGCGGTGAAGCCGGCCAAGAGCGCCAGCACTATCATAAGAAAGGTCACCTTTGACTTCATTTTCTCCTCCTTTAACGCTGGGAAGTTTACGGGTCTACAACTCTGTTACGCTCCGCGGGATGAGTCAGGAATGGACCTCCCGGGGTTAGAACCTCATTCTCATAACTCACATAGAACCTCCCCTGGCATCGACAGCCAGCTGGTTTCCAAGTTTGCTTTTGTGATAACGTATAGATTAGACCCTTCTGTGCACTACTTGTACTTTATCAGTAGCAATTTCTTAAGCCGCATCGGAAATCTGATTGAAGTTGTGCTCTGCGGTCTGGTCCCTCGCGGACGAGCATCTCCGAAGTGTAATGCTTCACATGACAGTATTACTGTCTGTCCCCTTCCATCCCAAATATAGCACGGTATCCCTTATTGTCAACAGAAAACTGATCAGGTTGTTGCCGAATGGTCCTTGAACGATCTGGAGGCGCTGATGAGTTGATTATTCCCGGAAATCTGGTATATTCTTACCTGCCATGGAGCCGCTACATACTGAAGTCAGAATGAAGCACGACCTAACCAGTGAGCCTATCACCAAGAGCATTTTCTATCTTGCCGGGCCTGCGGTGGCTACCTTTTTCCTGGAGACTGCGTTTTCCATCGCAGACATCTTCTGGGTGGGAAAGTTGGGTGCGGTGTCGATGGCTGCGGTCATCTCCAGCGCCTTCTTGATCTGGATCATCTGGTCCCTGGTGGGAGCCATCTCAGTTGGAGTCACCGCATTGGTGGCAAGATTCATAGGAGCCAGGCAGCCTGATCAAGCTGCGTTCAGTGCCAGGCAGTCATATCTTTTTGCCATATTCCTTGCCCTGGCCATAACCATCGTCGGCACTCTTTTCACCAAGTGGCCGTTTGTTCTTATGGGCACCGAGCCCGACGTGACCCACCTGGGGATTCGCTACCTCAGGATAATCTTCATCGGAGCGGTGTTCTTCTTCTTGATCGACGTGTTCAGCGCCATTTTTCGGGCGGCGGGCGACACCAGGACTCCTATGCTGGTGATCGGTGGCAGCCTGGCGCTCAACATAATTCTCGATCCCATACTGATCTTTGGACTGGGTCCCTTCCCCCGAATGGAGACCGACGGTGCTGCTCTGGCCAGCATATTCTCGCAGGCTGTGGGAAGCTTGCTTTTTATCTGGTTGATCGCTCGGGAAAAGCTGGGTTTCAAGTTCTCGCTTCTGCCCACGCTGAAGCTGGATCTCTCCATGGTCTGGCGGATTCTGCGCGTCGGCATTCCAGCCTCATCCGCCTGGATACTCTTCAGCGTAGTGTATCTGTTCTTGAACAAGATCGTGGCCTTGTTCGGGACCGAGGCCATTGCAGCACTGGGAATCGGTAACCGCATGGAATCGATTTCCTTTCATGCCTGTATGGGGTTTTCCATTGCCGCCTCGACTCTGGTCGGTCAGAATCTGGGGGCGGAGAAGCCCCAAAGATCGTCTGAGGCCGCGTGGAAGGCGACTGGCATAGCCGTCTTGATCACCGGCTTCGTAGCCATAATGTTTTTCACTTTTCCCAGGCAGATTGCCTCCTTTTTCATCTCCGATCCGAAGGTAATCGGGATCGGAATAGGATACTTGAGGATCGTAGCCCTATCCCAGATGTTCATGGCGCTGGAGATCGTATTCGAGGGCGCTTTTGCAGGTGCAGGGAATACGGTTCCTCCCATGATCGTCTCTATTTCCGGATCGCTCGCACGCGTACCTTTGGCTTATCTGCTGGCAGTCCACTGGGGCATGGGAATAGTGGGAGTATGGTGGGTGATTACCTTCACCAGCATAGTGAAGGGCATAATTCTGGCCTACTGGTTCAGCCGGGGAAAGTGGAAAACCAAGAAAATTTGAGGCTTGACAACGTCTTGCAGTGGGTTATAATGATAATAGAAGACCGGCGAAGCCCAAGACTTGTGGCTCCGCTGCACCACCCGGGAGGCAAAGATGAAAACTGGCAGAGCTTGTCTGATCTCGGCACTACTTCTCTTCCTTTTCAATCACTGTTGGGCGCAAGAGCCTGAGTTGCTTTCGGAGATTCCGCTGGAGGGACAGATCGTTCGCGGGGATATCCTGCGTGGTAAGGTGATTCTATCCTCTCCGGAATGGTTCCGCATAGCGTCGCCCGAGGAAGGGGAAACTCTCAAGGTCGAGCTGAAGGCAAATCAACACGTGGTTGCCTCCGGCGACGGCGAATTCTATGGGATAGTCACATACTCCGAGGAGGCGCCTCCGGGATTCCTGGCTGCTGAGAAATTCGAACTCTATTCCGTCGGTGGGAAAAAGCTGTGGGAGATCGAAGACGTTCAGGTCGGTGAGTTTTTCATCTCCGCCGGGGCCGTCCTGATTGTGGGAATATCAGCCGGCGAAGGGATGCCAGAATCCAGACTGGTCTTTTACAGTCGCAGCGGGGATTTGATCTCAGAGAGCGCTGTCCGACTTCCCCAGGGGATCTCCTTCTCGTCGGACGGAAAACACCTGCTGGTAAACAGCGCCAGAGAGGGCCTCCTGCATTTTGATCACTCCGGCGAGCTGAAGGCCAACCTGGGCAAATGTGAGCAGTTCGCCGTCTCTTCAGATGGCGAACACATAGCAGCCATCGCCGAAGGGAAGCTTGCGTTCTACTACAGAGGTGAGCCCATGGGCGAGAAGCTGGATCTGGACGGAATTGCCAGGGGGATGTGCTTCTCGCCGGAGAGCCGGTATCTTGCCTTGATAGACCGGAAGAGCCTTCACCTTTTTGACGTCCAGACGGGGAAGCTTCTGTGGCGGTATGTGCTTGACCAGGAGGAGCTTTCATTCATCTCCCTGGACATTGCGCGGGGCGCTGAGAAGATAATCGCCGGCTTGGATTTTGACAAAGGCAGAGAGGTCCCGGCATCAGAGAGGCACACAAAAGGTCTAGTGTACGTCTTCGACAAGAGGGGGGAAATCACCTGGCGAAAGGAAATCTCGTACGAGCTGTGGAGTGCTTTTTTTCCTGAAGTACGGATATCCGAAGATGCAAGCAGATTCTCCATAATAAGCAGGGAGAAGGTCTACCTTTACAAAGGCAACTGGACCGGAAACTGATAATCCCCCACAGCCTCCGCTTTGCTTTTGCATCTTGCAATAAGTATGAACCGGGTTGCACAGGGAGCCGCTGGAGACCCGGCCGACCCCCGAGTTCTCTCCCGCCGGTCAGAATAAGCACGCATCTTAATCAGGATTAACCTCTTATCCCCTGGGAAGTTCGGCCATTATGCCCGAGCGGGCCGGAGTGCGGGGCGGCATCCGCCGGTGGCATGCAATTTGCTAAAACCTGTAACTGAAAACGACTTCACGCGACCAGTCAGGAGAGGAAACGGAGAACATGAAGAGGAATTCATTTGAGCTTGGGTTCGTTCATCTGGACGATCTGGTTTTTCACGAGACCTGCGATTTCAAACGGGTTCAACGGCTGGCTGATCAGATACAAAAGGACGCCCACCTGAAGAATCCGGTCCTGGCGGCTGCCATCGGCGCCGGGAATGAGTCGACCGACCCGTCATCACATCAAGGCAGAAAGCTCATGGTCCTGGACGGAGTCAATCGAATCTGCGCTTTAAGACTCCTGGGCATTTCAGATGTGCTGGTTCAAAAGGTGGATCTCGCGGACGAGAATGTCGGGCTGAGCTCCTGGGATCACTTGATATTCAAGGGCGAGAAAGAGAGTTTGACCGGCAGGTTGGAGACGCTGAACCTTGAGATGCACCTCTGCGATCTCGGCCACAAGAAGCAAGCACTTGAGGATCAACGGACCGTCTGTTGTCTCCTTTTCCGGGATGAATCCGGCTTGGTCATCAAGCAGAAGACGCCATCTCTGGATACCAGGGTGAAGAACCTGTATCGGGTGATTGCCCTTTACAATAGCATCTGGGAGATCTTTAGTCCGGGCTGGGAGCACGGTCTGATTTCTCCGTTCGAGAATTTCGAGAATGCAGCGGCAATCAATGCGCTGCCCAAGTTCAGGAAGGATCAGGTGGTCCACCTGGCCTCCAGGGGCATACTCCTGCCTTTTGGCGTGACCAGGTTTGTGGTACTTCAGAGGATCCTGGGCTTGGAGGTCTCCTGTTCGGTACTGGGCGATTATGCTTCGCTCTGTGAGAAGAATCTGTTCTTGAGGGAGCTTTTATCCTACCGGATAAAAAGCAAGAAAGCGAAATTCTACCAGGAGTCGGTTTTCCTTTTCAACGAATAATCTACCGCCTCTTGGCGTGGGCCATGCGGCTCATGCCTCCGGCTGTATTTACCCATACCCTCATTTCTTTCAGCCAGGGAAATGAGGGTTTTTGATTCTGTGGATTTGGCTGGGCAGTAAGACCCAACACAGGTACCGGTGGAATGGAAACCGGATCGGGACCTGATGATCCAGAACCAACGCTCGTCGGCCGAGACAGGTCCGAAAGCTACGCTTCCTTTTCACCCGCATAAAGAGACGTCACTCAGGCGCGCAGGGAAGCGGACCGGTGCGGAAAAGATAATTCAATAGCACGATCACGTCGGCGATATCGATCAGCTCATCACAGTCAGCATCGGCGGTCTCAGGCCGAGGAGGGACTTCCCCATTCCTAAACAGGTAGTTGAGCAGAAAGACCACATCACCTAAGTCGATGTCGCAATCGAGATCAGCATCCCCTCTTTTTCCAGTTACCTGAATCTCACGGCTCGCCTGGTCCACATGATAAGGGTTGCCGCCGGACGTGGCGTGAAGAGTGACACTCTCAACGCTCCATATCTCGGCGTCATAGGGCACGCTCACGCTGATGACGGCTGTGTCAATCTGGCCACTATGGAGTGCTATTTGCAGCGTCTCTGGGATCAGGTTCCATCCAAGCCAATCCGCGGAGACGGTGATATCGAACGTATCCGTCACCAGTCCGGTATTCTTCACAAGGAACCTCACGTCGACGTCGATAGCATTGACCGTATTCACCCTTTCACCCGCAGTGACTTGAATGCCGTGGAGGGTGTCGGTGGGCGGAAGCTGGCATGAAAACATGGAGCGACCATGAGTGCCCGCCACCAGTTTGCGGGTGGGCTCGTGCAGAGATAAATCGTGCACGGCGGTTATGGGCAGCCCGAAGCCCAAAGGGTCCCAGCTTTCCCCCAGATTTTCAGTTACGTACACCCCCACGTCCGATCCCGCATACAGCACCGACGTGTTCATCGGATCCACGATCACGTCGTTGATCGGCGCTTCCGGAAGATTCGACGATATCCGCTGCCAACTGCCGCCGTAATTTGTGGTGCGGTAGATGTGGGGCAGCGTCCCGCTGACAGTATGTCCGGAGAGGGTCACATAAGCTATCGAGTCGGCGTATGGGTCCACCGCTAAGCGCGTGACCCAGCGATCGGGAAGCTCCGAGTCTATTCTGGCCCAGCTTGCTCCACTGCTGGTGGTGACCCACAGGTTGGCATCGTCAGTGCCCGCGTAGACCACCAGAGGATTTGAAGGAGCCGGGCCGATGGTGGTTATGGTACCGTAGGACAGGTTCGCACCCCCGGGTCCGTCGGTCAGGTCGTCACTGATTGGAATCCATATCCCGCCGCCATTGGTGGTCTTATAGAGGCGGTAGGTTCCGTAATACAAGGTCATATTATCGACCGGATCCATGACCACCGGGGTGCACCAGTTGCGGCGATCGTTTTCATTTATGCCATCCATCATGTCGATCCAGCTGTAACCTAAGTCTATGGATTTGCGCAGGTGTCCCCATTGATATTCCGCATAGATCACGTTTGAATTGGTGAAGTCCACGTTGGTGTAGAAGCCATCCGCGCCGTGGATCATCTCCCAATCGTCCGCAGCGCCGGTGAGGGTTCGCAGGGTGCCGTTGTCCTGGGTTCCGCCGTACAGTCTTTCCGGGTGTAGATGGTCAATGGTGATGGCATAGAATTGTGTTGACGGCTGGCTGGCGCAGAGGCTCCAGGCGGTACCACCGTTGGTCGAGAGGTACACGCCTCCGTCACAGCCCAGGTATATTCGATTTGTGGTGAGGGGATGAATGAACATAGCGTGATGATCCACGTGAACCTGGCTGCTGACGTAGGTCCAGGAGTCGCCCCCGTCCGTGCTGCGATAGAGATATATCGCCATGGCGAAGACAACGTCGGGATCGGCGGGATCGACCCGCACGTTCCCGAAATACCATGCGAACCCGCCGAAAATCCCTTCCAGA
Organism: uncultured Ignavibacteria bacterium; assembly: GCA_964345305.1. Classification (GTDB taxonomy): domain Bacteria; phylum Zixibacteria; class MSB-5A5; order MSB-5A5; family SM1-73; genus SM23-73-3. The sequence goes on from CAYFQZ010000470.1 coordinate 9,259, forward strand.
ATCGAATCGTTCGTCTGGGTCCAGGTCTGGCCGTAATCTGTGGACTTGAACAGGCCCATGAAGTCCCCGGGGTGATCGCAGTACATGGCATAGATCACGCTGGGGGAGGAGGCGCACACCCACAGGCCGATCCTCCCAACCGTAGGGCCCGAAGGCGGCAGTCCGTCAGTGAGTTGATACCACGTCTCCCCGCCATCAGTGGATTTGTGTATCCCGCTGGTCCATCCTCCCACTTTTCGCACGGCAGGATATCTCACGCGCTCCCACATGGCCGCGTAGACGATCTGCGGGTTGGTGGGGTCCACGGCCACGTCAATCGCAGCCGTGGAATCGCTTATGAACAGCTTCCGCTCCCAGGTAGCGCCCCCGTCTGTGGTTTTGTAGATGCCCCTTTCCGGATTCGTGCCAAAGAGCTTCCCGCATGCTGCCACGAAGACGGTTTCCGGGCACAAGGGGTGAATGACTATCCTGCCGATGTGATAGCTCTCCTCCAGTCCGATGTGAGTCCAGCTCGCACCAGCGTCGGTAGACTTGTAGATTCCGGTTCCGGGATAGGAATCGCCGCTGCCGTTGGCCTCCCCGGTACCTACATAAAGTACCTGGGGATTGTCGGGATGAATGGCCAATGCGCCGATGGAGGGTGATCCCTGCTCGTCGAAGATGGGAGTCCACGAGATGCCGCTGTCGGTCGACTTGAAAACACCTCCACATGCGGCCCCGGCATAGATGATATCGGGATAGTCCGGGTGGACGGCCAGATCGGTGATTCGGCCCGGAATGTTGGTCGGTCCAGCCTGGGTCCACACCGGTCCGTTCTGACCGGAGGCTTTGGCTCGCATCCTCTGGGCCTGCCTGAGAGATGCCAGGTATTGGCCTGCGGGAATATGCCCCAGAGGATAAGCCCGCTGCATGAAGAACCAATCGTTCGGCTTCTTCTCCTCCTCTTTTCCTTCCTGCCTCAGTGGGTGTCTTACCACACCTGAACGTGGCGAAGGTCCTTTGTCCCAGACAGACCATACTATGGCGATGAAAAAACATAGCGAGAAGACCCAGACGCCGTACTTCTCCTTCTTGCTCAGCATGTGAGTTGTCCCATTCTATCCGGCTTCAATCTTCGCCGGCTGGCGCGAAAAATCGAGGATCCATTCCCAATTTAGCTCGATAATGAAGTTTGGCAAGACCTTTTCAGAGCTTCGGCCGCAACAATCGATACCATCAAAGCGTGGGCCATATAGAAGGTCACCAGGAAGAAAGATCCGGTAAGTGGAGAAAAATCGAACCGGCAGACTTCTGATTCGTAGATGAAAGCGTAAACCGGCCCTTTTTTCGTTTGCGGGAAATGACCTTTCTTGTTGTTCCTATCTTGAGTCTCAGCAAGGGCGAAGATCGTCGCTCTGTGGTTGATTCTGCAAGATGCTAACCGGGAGAGTATCATGAGACGCTATCTGACCTTCTTGGTCTTTTTCTTGATGATTGCCGCCGGCAGTTCCTTTGCCTCCTCGCTGGACATCACCTACGGAAACACCGGCATAAGCTTCGGGAATTCCAAACGGCTGAATGGACTGCGCTTCAACCTGGTTGACGATCGGGTGAAGAAGATAAACGGTCTCAATCTGACGTTCTGGATTCCCAGGGACAACCTGGATGCGGTGATGAATGGGCTGGCGGTCGGCCTGCTGGCTCAGGAGGCCGGAGAGCTGAATGGCCTTAGCTTCGGTGGAGCAGGTGTCGTAGCCGAAAGGATAAGGGGCTTGTCCGCGGGCGTGGTGGGCCTGGCAGCCGGAGACATCAAAGGAGTGGCAATCGGAGGTGTGGGACTCGCTGTGGGGGACGTGGAAAGCCTTGACCTGGGAGCGGTCGAGGGCGGGACGGGGAATATCGACGGGATAGCCATCGGTGGTCTGGGGATGGCAACCGGAAACATAAGCGGGATAGCAATTGGTGGAATTGGCGCCACGGCCGGGCAAATCAACGGAGTCGCACTCGGTGGTATCGGACTGGCCACTGACGATGTAAACGGCATTGTGCTCGGCGGAATTGGGATCGCCTCAGACGAGATAAGGGGGATCGCCATAGGGGGCGCGGGGATAGGCGCGCATGACATGAGCGGAATAACCATCGCAGGCCTCGGCATAGGCGCCCAAGACATGACAGGGATCACCCTCGCGGGCCTGGGAATCGGCGGCCAGGATATGACCGGGATCACGGTGGCAGGTTTGGGCATCGGGGGCCAGGACATAACTGGAATCACGGTCGGAGGCCTGGGCGTTGGCGGTCAGGACATAACCGGCATCACCGTTGGAGGTTTGGGGGCAGGGGGGCAAGATCTAACCGGCTTCACCATTGGAGGTTTGGGGGTCGGAGGGCAGGACTTAACGGGCGTCACATTCGGAGGTCTTGGCGTCGGCGGCCAGGACATAACCGGTCTGGCAGTGGGAGGATACTGCAGAGCAAAAGAGAATATGACCGGTCTTTCTGTCGGAGTCCTTAACTATGCCCAGCGTCTTCGCGGCGTGCAAATCGGTCTTCTCAACTATTGCGGCAATAACCCTGTGCCGTTTAAGTTGCTGCCAATTATCAACGTTCACCTGAGCGGTGATCGCCACCGCAGACACCGACATGGCGATTGATTCTCGTTTTTGAAAGACGCTTCGCTACATCCTCTGGTTGGTTGACGATCTGGACCTTCTCCAAAAGGCAGGATACAGCCTTTTCTCTTGCGTAGCCCCGCATAAGACATATATTGCCAGAAGTCAAAGCTTCAGTCGGAAACGAGAGCAAATTAGTTGAGGACGGGGCATTCTGGGTGTGGGTGGTTGTGAGAGTTTAATCCTGAAAAGGGAGGTACGTAAGATGAAGGCTCTTGCGATCAAGGCGCTTATCCTTCTGCTTGTCTTCAGCTTTCTCTGGGCAACTTTAGCTTTTGCCAACTCTGAGAGTGTGGAGCACGAATCCGAAGGATTGGAGCTTTCCGTGCTATCCGGATTGCTGGTTTTTCTTCTGCTGCTGAGCACGGTTGTTGTGGCTCTGCTGATGAAAAAAGGCAAAGTGTCCGTGAAGACCCATCACACCTTGGCTTTCACAACGTTAGTCCTGGCGCTGTTTCACGGCATCTACAATTTCCTTACCCATTGAGTTTGCAGGTGGGATAGATGCTATACTATATCTTGAAGTTTGCCATATCAGCGGCTCTGATAGTCGCCGTATCCGAGATTGCCAAGAGGTATTCCCTGGCCGCCGGAGTGCTAGCCTCCCTGCCAATCGTCTCCGTTCTGGCGATGGTCTGGCTTTATATCGACACTGCCAGCGTGGAGGGAATCTCCAGGCTCTCGATCAGCATCTTCTGGATGGTTTTGCCTTCTCTCTCGCTGTTCCTCCTGCTTCCGCTGCTTTTGAGGAACAAGGTTCCGTTCTATCCAGCATTGGTACTGTCGGCGGCGGTTATGGTCCTTCTCTATTGGGCCATGATATCACTACTGAAGAAGCTGGGACTAACATAATAGCGGTCGGGCAGGGGTGCCCGACCTAGGAATAACCCTGCGCGGTTTCCCGTAGGCCGGGCTCTGCCGCCTTTGGCGGGATCTGCCAAAGGCACGACCAGTCTTGCCCAACGTGTTTGTGAGAGATCGCTCGAATTTTCACACCAGGGCGTATCCACGGATGGAGGTCGAGATATGAACTACGAGGAGGAAAAGAAAAGATACATTTCATTCTGCGGCTCCTATTGCCATACCTGCGACTGGTTCACCGGGAAGATAAGAAAGACCTTTCAGTCGGCATCGGATGCGGTGGAGACATACGGGTTCACGAAGCTGCTGGAGGGAAAAGCTGACAGGGATAATCTGAAGGCTGGTTTGGAAGTTCTTGTCCAGTCAGGAATATGCTCCGGCTGCAAAGCCGAAATCGCGAGAGATGCCAAAGACGATCGCTGCGAGATTCGGCAGTGCTGCTTCTCCAAAGGGCTCGACCTGTGCAGCGAGTGTCCAGATTTTCCTTGCCCTACCCTGAAGAGCAATCCAGGGGTGGTAAAATTCGGCTGCATCGAGAACCTGGAAGAGATCAAACAGACAGGAGTGGAAGACTGGATCGACAAGCAGTGGGCGAAATCCGTGAAAGAGGAAGAATGAGAGCGGGTGCCGGCGTCCGTTATCATTATCTCTTACGTCGCATGGAAAATTAATAGTCTGGCTTCAGCAGGGACGATATTTGAATAAGATCCTTCTGCGAAAATTAGTGGTTGTTCTGCTCTACCTTCTGGGCTCAGCCATTGTCCTTTTCATTTTCGTCGTGCGTCCGGGGATAAACGGGTACTCGCGTGCCATGTTTTCGGACATGGTGTATGGGGAGGCTTATAAGCCTTTCGTGTCCAGGACGCTGCTGCCCAGCGCGGTCAGGGCGGCCGCCGAGATCACGCCCCAGTCCCTGAAGGAGAGCCTTACACGGGTGGCCGAAAAGCGAAGGATACGCATGGTGGACATACTCGGATGGGAAACAGAGTACGTCTTCGAGTACTTCGTCGCTCTAGTCTTCATGTTCGGCTGCTTTTTCGGCCTTGCCTTTGCGCTGCGTTACCTGATAAAGTTGTTCTACGATTATCCCTCCTTCGTGGAGGAGCTTGCCCCGGTGGGCGGGCTGATGATTCTTCCTGTCTTCTTCAAGTATTACAGTTACATATACGACCCTTGCACCCTTTTGCTTTTCACCCTGGCTGTGGGACTGATGGCTGCGAAAAGATATTCCCTGTTCTACCTGATCTTTTTGCTGGCGACGTTCAACAAGGAGACGTCGATCCTGCTGGCTGCGCTTTTCTTTGTGCATGAGTTTCGGGTCATGCACAGGTCAAGTCTGACCAGGCACGTCCTTCTTCAGGTGTTAATCTGGATTGCAGTGAGGGGCTTTATTGTGTTTCTTTTTCGGAATAACGAAGGTTCCCTGTTCGAGTTCCACCTCCTCCGGAATCTGGAGTTGATATACAGCCCTCGCCACCTGATTTATTTCATCCTGGTGATTGCAGTATTCGTCACGTTACTCAAGCACAAGTGGGCGGAGAAGCCTGTTTTCCTCCGCAACGGCCTTTTTGTCGCTTTGGTGCCCCTGGTTCTTCTGGCATTGTTCTTCGGGTGGGTGGATGAGCTGCGCGATTACTACGAGGCGTATCCCTTTCTTTTTCTCCTTTGCCTGCCTGCCGTAGTTGATATATTTCAGTCGTCGCCCACACTCTCAAAAGAAGGTGAGTATGACCAGGCTGCTTCATGCTGATTCCAGACAGCATCTTCCAGAGGTGCGGGAGATTTTTGCAGAGTATGTTGCCTCGTTGGGCTTTGATCTGCACTTTCAGGAATTCGAAAAGGAGATGGCAGAGCTGCCCGGCGATTATGCCCCACCGGACGGTCGATTGCTTCTGGCTATGGAAGGTGAAAAAGTTGCGGGATGTGTAGCCCTGAGGAAACTCGAGAAGGGCGTCTGCGAGATGAAAAGGCTCTACGTGAGGCCCGAGTTTCGAGGAAAAGGGATGGGACGAGAACTGGCCAGGGCAATAATCGAAGAGGCGCGTAAGATCGGTTATGAGCGCATGCGTCTGGATACTGTGCCGTTCATGAAAGAAGCGGTCGAATTGTACCAGTCGCTGGGTTTCGAAGAGATCGAGCCGTACCGATTCAATCCCACGGACGGTGCGAAATTCATGGAGCTCGATCTGACCTGAGCCCCGCCGGTTACCACCTGGCCTGAAATATGGAGATACAGAGAAAAGCTTACCTCTACGCCGTCACTGCGGTTTTTTTCTGGTCCACCGTAGCTTCCGTATTCAAGGTTTCGTTGAGGTACCTGGATTTCATCCAGCTTTTGTTTTTTTGCACTATAGCCTCGTCCGTCATTCTCTTCGTTCTACTGATCGCCCAGAAGAAGTTGGGTCTTCTCAGGCAGAGCTCACCAGCAGACTACCTGCACTCGGCAATGCTGGGTTTCCTGAATCCGTTCCTTTATTACGTGGTTCTGTTGAAGGCCTATTCCCTTCTTCCGGCCCAGGAAGCTCAGCCGCTGAATTACACTTGGTCCATCGTTCTGGTTCTGCTGTCCATACCGCTGCTCAAGCAGAGGATACGGTCGAGCAGCGTCCTTGCAGTTCTGGTCAGCTATTTTGGGGTACTCATCATCTCAACTCGCGGGGACATATTCGGACTGACGTTCAGCAACCCGGTGGGCGTGGCTCTGGCATTGGGAAGCGCGGTGATCTGGGCTCTTTTCTGGATTTATAACGTCAAGGACAGGCGCGACGAGGTCGTGAAGCTGTTCTTGAATTCCGCATTCGGGCTGATCCTCGCACTGATGGTTATGCTGGCATCTTCAAGAATGACCACCCCGGATACGCGTGGTCTCCTTGGGGCCTGGTACCTGGGGTTCTTTGAGATGGGGATCACCTTCGTGCTGTGGCTGAAAGCTCTGAAACTGTCCCGGACGACGGCCCAGGTGAGCAACCTGATTTACCTATCTCCATTTCTATCGCTGGTGTTGATCCACCTTATAGTCGGAGAGACGATCCTGCTCTCCACCATAGTCGGGCTGATCTTCATAGTAGCAGGCATCATAATGCAGCAGCGCCTTGGCCGAGTTCGTCCCGCACTGCGGCGTGAAGAGATCTAATCAAGATTAGATGGAGAAAGCCCCAGGAGGCTTCCTCCATCTGGTGAAACAGGCGTATGTATGGCTCTGGCTAACGGTCCGTTTGCGGCCTGCGTAGCTTATCTTTAGTGAAAAAGACGGTCCGGGTTGACAAAAATCCAACGATTTGTTCTGAGATCAGCCCAATCTCTGTAACATGAAAAACCTCGAATCCAAACAGGCGCAGGATACAGGAATCATCTTCGACATCAAGAGATATGCCATCCACGATGGACCGGGCATTCGCACAACGGTTTTTCTAAAAGGGTGCCTGCTGAAATGCCCCTGGTGTCATAATCCCGAGGGAAAGGCAAAAGAACAGGAGTTCATGTGGTGGAAGGAGAAGTGCCTGGGATGCAGAGACTGTCAGAACGCCTGCACCAGAGAAGCCATTTCTTTTTTGGACGACTCTCTGCTCCGGGAAACGACAAAATGCGATCTTTGCGGAGCCTGCGCAGAGGCGTGTAGTTCGGAGGCCCTCAAGCTGGTCGGCAAAAAGATGACGACAGAGGAAGTGCTGAGGGAGATAGAGAAAGACGTGCCGTTTTACGAAGAGTCAAAAGGTGGAATGACCCTTTCCGGAGGAGAGCCGCTGCTTCAGGCGGATTTCTCGCGCAATCTATTGAAAGCGTGCAAAGAATCGGGCATACATACGGCAGTTGACACCTGTGGACACGCAGGCTGGGATGTTCTTTCCGCAATCGCCGAGCATGCTGATTTGTTTCTATATGATCTCAAAGTAGTCGACGACGTAAAGCATAGGAAGTTCACGGCCGTGTCCAACAGGCTTATCCTGGATAACCTGACAAGACTCTCGCAAATCGGGGTGAAGGTAGTTGTGCGTTTTCCCTTTATCCCGGGTGTTAACGACAATGAGAAGGACATCCTGAAGCTCGGAAGGTTGGTCTCTTCGCTCCGCAGTGTAAAAGAACTGAGCATCCTTGCCTATCACAAAGGCGGAGTTGAGAAGTCCCGGCGTCTGAGGCCACCGATCGGCTCGTTCTTCACCGACCGACCGCCGTCCGCTGAGAGGTTAAGTCAAGCTGTGAAGAAACTGGAGGGTTGCGGCTTGAATGTTCAGATAGGAGGATAAGAATTTGATCTCGGAAAGAGTCTTGCGCTTGAGAGAGCAGAGCGTAAACACCAAGCCTTATATCTCCACTGAAAGAGCCGAACTGCTTACCGACTTCTACCAGAGCGGTGCTGCGAATACGGTTTCCACGCCGATGGCTCGCGCTTTGGCCTTCAAATACCTGCTGGAGAACAAGACGATTAGTGTCAACGAAGGCGAGCTGATTGTGGGCGAGCGAGGGCCAGGGCCGAAAGCCACCCCTACTTACCCCGAGCTGTGCTGCCATACGCTGGAAGACCTGGAGGTGCTGAATTCAAGAAAGGTTACGCCTTTTCTGGTGAGCGAGGAGGCGAAAAAAACTTACCGCGAAAGGATCATCCCCTTCTGGAAAGGCAAGACCATGCGGGAGCGCGTCTTCGCGGCCATGTCGGAGCAATGGAGGAGTGCGTTCGATGCCGGTGTGTTTACCGAATTCATGGAGCAGAGAGCGCCGGGGCACGCTATTCTGGATGACAAGATCTACCATAAAGGGCTGCTCCATTTCAAAGAAGAGATAAGAAACAGATTGAGCGCTCTTGATTACCCAGACGATCCCGAAGCCTGCGCGAAGGAACAGGAACTGAGGGCGATGGACATTTCGGCCGACGCTCTGATTCGGTTTGCTGAACGTCACGCTGAAAAGGCAAGGGAGCTGGCACAGGTCGAGAGGGATTCCCGGCGGAAGAAGGAGCTGGAGAGGATCGCCGAGATTTGTTCTCGTGTCCCGGCACATCCGCCCAGGGATTTCTGGGAAGCGTTGCAGACGTACTGGTTTGTCCACCTGGGTGTCATAACCGAACTGAATGTCTGGGATTCCTTCAATCCAGGACGCCTTGATCGCAACCTGTGTCCGTTTTACCAGGAAGGTCTAAAGGAGGGAAGATTGACGGAAGAGTTCGCGCGAGAGCTTCTGCAGTGCTTCTGGATCAAATTCAACAACCAACCAGCTCCCCCCAAGGTGGAGGTGACCGAGGAGCAGAGCGGAACC
>CAYFQZ010000471.1:0-2479 GCA_964345305.1 uncultured Ignavibacteria bacterium
AAAAGATCCGCAGAGGAGATTGATCTCAGGTCTGCCAAACGCGAGGCCGCCGTCTGTCAAGTGCAGGGCCATCCGCTAAAATGCCCCATATGTGGATACGGCAAATTCTGGACTCGGCGAACTCTTATGAACACGCCCGGCATGACCTTTTTGGGAGTCGAATGGGCGAACAAGCAGGCCGAGAATTACGTGTGTAACCGCTGCAGTCACATACTGTGGTTTTTCAGGGAGGAGTAGCTAACTGCGCTCGGGCCCGATGGGCAGACGCCCCCGCCCGGGAATCGGGCGCCTGCACATGCGGACACTGTAGGGGCGCGATTTATCGCGCCCGTGGTATGAGACGGGCGACAACTGCAGGAACGCAATGGTACACATTGCCGAGCCTTTGCCCGTCAGACAAAGATCATAGTCGGGCTGGATGGGCCGACGCCCTCGTCTGGGCGCCCGCTCACGGCGCCCGAGGCAGGGGGAGGAAGGAACGTACGAATGAAATCGGATGAACTTAGTTTTCAGGTCGTCAAGCCCACTTTGATTCTGGACAAGAACCGGGCGCTGAGAAACATCGAGAAGATGGCCAAAAAAGCAAAAGCTTCCGGTGCGAGATTCCGGCCGCACTTCAAGACGCACCAATCAGCCGAGATCGGCAACTGGTTCCGGGACTTCGGCGCGCAAGCGATCACCGTCTCCTCGCTCGATATGGCAAAGTATTTCGCTGACCACGGGTGGGCTGATATAACGGTTGCATTCATTGTCAATCTCCTGGAACTCGACAAGATTAATAGCCTTGCCAGCAAGATCAACCTGAATCTACTCGTCGATTCCGAGCAGATCGTCGCGGCACTCGTGCAAAAACTTCAGCATCAGGTCGGCATGTGGATTAAGGCGGATACCGGTTATCACAGGACCGGCGTGCTTTGGGACGACCTCCAGACCCTCCGGCGTGTGGCTCAAAGGATAGCCAGACCATCCAGGATTGAGTTCAAGGGACTACTGACCCACGCCGGGCACAGCTACGAGGCCAAGTCGGTCTCTGAGATTCGAAAAATCCATACTGAGACGCTGCTGAGACTGTCGGTGGCCAAGGAATACCTGGAAATCGGCGGCATCGAAGCTTGCGAGATTTCAGTCGGGGATACGCCGACCTGCAGTGTGGTGGAAGATTTCGAGGGAGTCGATGAAATCCGACCAGGTAACTTCGTCTTCTACGACTTGATGCAAGAGAAGCTTGGCGCCTGCACCGAAGATGAGATAGCCGTTGCCCTCGCCTGCCCGGTTGTTGGGAAGTACAAGGATCGAAACCAGATCGCCGTGTATGGCGGAGCAGTGCATTTGTCGACTGCCTACTTAGTGGATGAGAGTGGAAGGCAGGTATTCGGGTACGCAACCTCTTTGGAGAATGGAACGTTTGGCCCCATCAAGAGAAACGCACCAGTGATAGCCCTGTCACAGGAGCACGGCATAATCCACGTTGAAGCAAGCTCACTCGATAGAATCGAACCTACGAATCTGCTGCCCCTATATCCTGTCCACTCCTGTTTGACCTGCAGTCTGCACAAGGGATACACGACATTAGAGGGAAACGCTGTTCCCCGACTGTAAGAATCTGCAAAGCCTTCAATCCCCTGCGCAAGTTGGAGGCAGACCGAGCGTCGAGGTTCGGTTCGCAGAGCGAAATAATGTTCTGGGCGAAGGTGATTCCATCCTTTCTCACGCTCCAGGCTAGTACCTACACGGCGAATGGAACAGGCCTACTGACCTCCTCTCCACTATTGACAAATATGTAGAAGGATATTAATTTGGTTGTGGGTTGTGTTCGCTATACCATCAAAATCATTTCCGCTCTCCGAAAGGAGTGAAAATCATGCCACACCAAGAAACGAGTGCGGCGAATGAGCTGCCGAGGCAAGCCAAGAAGATTCTGGTTGTGGGCGATTGGGTCGTCGACGATCATTGGGTCACTGGTATCCACCGATCGCCGACCAGCAGCAGAACAGGGCGAGCGCATTATCGCGCGCTGCACCCTTTGTGCAGTCCTGTACAGTGCTTCTGCGCGGCCGGAAAAGTGGCCTGGATTCTGCATAGGGTAAGGAGTTTTCACGGGCAATACTGCAACATTTTCGGCCTCGGTCTGTGGCATCCGGATGACACCGACATTCTTACCGCCATGCTAGACAGTAGCTTCATCACGAAGCTGACGCCGTACAAGATCATGTGTCCCAAGCCCGAACCTGTCGATGGGTTGAAACTCTTTAATTTAAACCAGGCAGTGGCAGATGAGAATTCTTCTGGAGACTCCCACGGTCCGTTCGGCACGACTCGAGTCATACGAATCTATCAGCATACAGGCTCCAGCATAGATCAGATCGAGAGAATTGACTGGGAACTCCCAGACACGTCGGGACAAGACGCCTGGATAACGAAGAAAGACTCACTCGGCAAGAGTCGGTTGGACAGTGATCTTGAATCTGAGAAAGATTCG
>CAYFQZ010000472.1:0-7446 GCA_964345305.1 uncultured Ignavibacteria bacterium
TTGCCTTCCCAGATCCGCTCCCCAAAAAGGAGGGGGAAAGTCCGCGCCCGATCGTTATGGGATTTTTGAACTTGCTTGGGCAGTAGGCATTATGTATACTTGGAAGTCAAACCAGATAGGTTCCAGTCTGGGTTCAACGAAAGGAGATGGAGATGAGAGACCAAAGAATGGTTACCCTGGCGAAGAATCTGGCCACCTATTCTCTGGACTTGAAGCCGGGAGAGAGGGTGTGGATCGAAAGCCGGGGTTTCCCGGTCCTGGAGATGGTCAAGGAGATGATCACACAGGTTACGAAGAAAGGGGCGGTGCCTTTCTGGTATTACAATGACGACAGCCTTACCCGGCGATGGCTTCTGGATTGCACTGAGGACCAGATCAAGAAGTTTGCCGAGTTTCAGCTCTCCATGATGAAGATGACTAATGCTTTCGTCTCCTTTCGGGGCGGAGATAATGCTTTCGATCTGGGAGACGTTCCTGAGGAGACGATGAAGCAGTTCATGAGCCTCTATTACGGACCGGTTCATCTGGAGCAACGGGTCAAGCACACCAAGTGGGTGGTACTGCGCTATCCCACCAACTCCTTCGCTCAATTGGCTGAGACTTCTCAGGAGGGCTTCGAGGATTTCTATTTCGAGGTGTGCAACCTGGATTACTCCAAGATGTCGAGGGCCATGGACCCCCTGTGCGAGCTGATGAGCAAAACCGACAAGGTGCGGCTGGTGGGGCCGGGCACCGACCTCTCGTTTTCCATAAAGGGTATTCCCAATAAGAAGTGCGACGGCAAGCTGAACATCCCAGACGGGGAGGTCTTCACCGCCCCGGTCAAGACTTCGGTGAATGGAAAGATCACCTTCAATACACCTTCCCTGAAGGATGGGGTTCTTCATGACGGCATCAGCTTCGAGTTTGAGGGCGGCAAAATCATGGATGCCAAAGCCACAGTGAATCAGGAAAAGATGAACAAGCTTTTGGACACCGACGAAGGAGCAAGATACGTAGGCGAATTCGCCATAGGAGTGAATCCCGCCATAAAGAAGTCGCTCAAGGACACGCTGTTTGATGAAAAGATCTTCGGGAGCATTCACCTTACTCCTGGCCAGGCATACGAGGAGGCGGACAACGGGAACAAATCGGCGATTCACTGGGACCTGGTTCTGATCCAGACGAAGGAGTATGGCGGAGGGGAGATGTACTTCGATGACGTCCTGGTTCGGAAGGACGGTTTGTTCGTGCACCCGAAACTGAAGGACGTTCTGAGTGAAGAGGCTCTGAAAGGTTAGTCCGGAGAACCCGGACAGTGTGCTTGCCGCAGCGGCGTCAGGAATCGCAAACGGGAAAACCGGATTGCCAGTATTAAGATGATCGATTTGTTTGGCGGCACTGGAATGAGACTGAAACCGCAAGGGAAGAGGAGGCGAAATTTATGAAGTGCAAAGTTGACCCGGATCTCTGCAACGGCGACGAGATCTGCGTTCAGGTCTGCCCTGAAGTGTTCGAGATGGAGGACGACAAGGCTGTGGTGAAGATGGACGAGATTCCCGAGAACCTGCAGGATTCCGTTAGGGAGGCGGCCGATTCCTGCCCGTCCGAAGCCATCATCATCGAGGAGTAGCCGAGACCCTCAAGCGCGACGCGAAAACATAAGGCTGTAAAAGAATGGTCCACCTTGCGCCAAGACGGCCGGGGTGGGCTTTTTCTTTTCTTGCCCCGAAAAAACTTCAGTCTCGATTACTGCTTGTCGGTCGCTTCGGTCAGCAGCGTGACGTTGCTTTTGGTAAAGAAGCCGTCAAAATCTCCATACCGATGGATGTATTCGTTCACCAGCAGCGTGTGCTGAGACTGCTCGGAGAAAGTCTGCTTTAGACCCTCCTGTGGCGACCCTACCAGATCGATCAGAAAACCCAATCCATCTTCTTTAAGCGCAGAGAATGTCTGTTCGATGTTCTCCGACTGGAAGGCCATGTGATGCACCCTGGTGCCGTGGTTGTGTATGAACTTCTCAGTCGGGCCAGAAACCTCGTCGCTTACATAGGGTGCAATCCCTGAGGTGAAGACCATGGCGAAATCCTCAGCGGAAAGCCGGGCCACATTGGTGATGGAGTTGAACAGCTTTACATAGATGGCGAAATCGAAGCTGTAATTGGTCAGCTCCATAAACTCGATTATGGCAGCATCGCGGTCTTCCGCTTTGACCCGGGTCGCCGTGTGATCGAGTCTTCCTATGCTCTTGAGGTGATCTTTCTCCGGTTTCTCAATTCTCCAGTCAAGAGCTTTACTTCCCTCGGTCGCATAATCGCCTGGTTTGTCTTTCCACTGGATAAACCCGATGGAGTTGCCGGTGAGACTTGAAGGTATGGTTTGCATAAGAGAGTAATTCCTGGTGCGGAGTGCGTCATCTGTAAGAAAGTTTACACCTCTCGACTTCTGGAGGGTAGAATACTCCTCGATACCCTTGATTCTGAAAACGAAGGTCTCCAGGCGAGTGTTAGGAAAATGTTTTGATTTGGGGAAGGAGTTAAATGGCGCGAAAGGGTTATGGTTTCCTGTCCTTGATCTCACCAAGAAATCAGCCGAGCCCGGTGCCTTCAACACACAGGTTCGGTAGTTCGAATCCTGGAAGGCTTGGGTGAATCTGAGTCCGGTGTACCTGAGAAGCTCCTCCACAGCAGCCTTCTGTCTGTCCGGCTCGGTGTTTATGATCACGCATTCCAGCCCGCCGACCAGATCGTCAAGTCCCAGCCGCTTTCTTTCCCGCAGAACAAGAGGGATTCTCTCTTTTAGATAATCGTCGCTGTTTTTGAAATCATAAACATGAGGCGGTCCGTGATGACACCTGGGGCATTTGCCATGGTCGGACTGGTCAAACACCTTCATGCATTTTGAACATATAAGCTTGCCCATGTTTCAGTTTCTCCTCGCTCAGGTCTGAAGATCGCCCGAGTAAGGCGTAGTTCACCACGCGTCGGGCCGAAAGACGCATCACCGTCAATCGACAGACGAAACGCTGGCAACTGAAGTAGACCGGATCACAGGGAGAATTCGCTAAAATGCCGAACCGGCCCCCTGTTCTTTTTCTATATCCGCAGGCGGCGGTTGTTTGATCTTGCAAGTGTTGATCTTGAAGGGCAGGTACAGACCGCACCGGCCCACCAGGCCGGTGAGGAAAAGTAACACGCCGATCAACCCCCACCAGCTGTTGAATACTATTCCCAGTATGATGACAATGATGCCAACGATCAACCTGATGATCCTATCGGTGGTTCCAACGTTTTGTCTCATGAAACTGACCTCCTGGCGTTATGCGTTTTACCGTTTTTCGGACGAGAAGGTAACAGATCTTAGTCTGCACTCTTCGTCCCGAGAGGATGAAAAGGCCACCCCGACCAAGCTGCGTCACTCGGTGTGAATTCCCTCAGTTCGATTATATGCCAAGTCTATTGATGAGGCAAGAGATTTCTTGTGTCGATTGAGAAGAGATGATCAGCTGGTAAAGGCAGTATCTGGATCCGGTTCCGGCAAAAAAAGGGGGTTCCCCTGCCTGGTTGGAACACGAGAACCCCCGAACGTTTTCTCTCAGTTGAGCTACACCTATTTGACTATTTCCTCCAGCAGCTCCTGAGCCTGCATATTGACAAGAGTGGCCTTCTGGATCTGGATGCTGCCTGGGTCGAAGGACCGCGGGTCCGCCGGCACAAAATTCAGGTTGAGAATAGGTCCGGCTCCGGGCTGAATAGAGTCTAACCCCTCTACATCAACCAACCCCACGGTCAGCCTACCCCGCTCCAGGTTGTAGTACAGTCCCATCGCCTCTGTTCTGTAGCTGAGAAAAGGAGGCAAAAGCGAGACCTGGTCCGGATCGAAGGTGATGACCAGCTCGACGGCGGCCACCGGCTGGTCGAAGCTGGCCGAAACTGGCATTTGGCTCACCCTGGAGACATGGTCGTAGCGTACCGCTGAGAAACCAACTTCTGCGACTCCGGGAGGCGCGGCTGCTCCCGCTCCTTCTTTCGGTTCAACGCAGCCAGGTTCCGGAGCTGCTCCTCCCCTCAGAAGGTACTTGATCTCATAAACCAAGTCGACCACGTTTATGAAGCAGTCCGCGTTGACGTCTGTGGACCTCATGGACACCGGAGCAGGCCCCATGTAAGCCATATAGTCGATGAAGTAAGGGGGATCCAGCAAATCCACGTACCCGTCATAATTGAAATCTCCGGGGAGACATCGGATCTGCGGAGGCGGTCCGCCTCGATAGAGGAAGTTGAGCAGCCATACCAGATCGGACAGCCCGATAAAGCAGTCGCCGTTTATATCACCTGCGGACGGGGGATTTGACGGTGGCCCTCCCTGAAACAGATAGTTTACTATGAAGACCGCGTCGGAAACGTCTAGGATGCCGTCTCCATTAGCGTCCCCGGGCATGGTCGAAGGCGCCACATCGTAGGGCAGAACGGTTATCTCCACCGAATCGGTGTCGGTGCTGTCCCGGCCGTCATCCACGTGGAACACCACGGCGTACGGAGAGTTCAACGTGTCGTCCGGCGCGGTGGTCCACTGGAAGTAGCAAACCACTGGAGATACTCTGGGATAACAGGGGAAATCACCAACGCCCGACTTGGTCAAGGTAAGAGTGTCCACCGTATCGGCATCGACGGCGACGACGGGGAAGGCCACCTGCAGACCGCCGTAGACCGTCTGCGGTCCGGGAACGGTCAGCTCGGGTTTACGATTGAAAGAGGAGGTTACATACAAAAGCACCGTCGTGCTGTCGACCGTCTGCCTGGTCTGTTCCGTCCCGATCATCAGCAGCTCATAGGAGCCCAGAGGCGTGAGCGAGTCTGCGACAATGGTGAGGGTAGATGTGTCGGTGGGAATAACCACCGGAGGATCGAAGTAGTGGGTAGCCCCGCTGGGGAGCCCCTCCGCGGTCAGGGTGCAGGGGGAGTCGAATCCAAAAAACGACGTCAGAATCACCGAGTACTCGGTGGAGTCACCTTGCTTCACCCACTGGGTATCGGGCTCCGCATCGATCTCGAAATAGGAGGTATAAATGATCGAGAAGAAATCGTCGCTCTGGTCGGATGGATCTCCGTCTTCTGAGTCCGACACCTTTACCAGACACATATCCGAGGTGGTATCGGGAATCAGCCAGGCGTGGACACCGTCATTGGGAGTGTTGTTGACGATGGTACTCCAGCTACTACCACCATCGGCGGAGAACTCTATATCGACATTCTCTCCGTAGAAGTTCTCCGACACCCAGGTTACGTCGCGAGTCTCATCCACCAGCCAGACCTCCCCGCCGTTGGGCGAGGTGACCCGAATCTGAGGACCGCCAATCCAGAAGCAGTAGGGCAGGTTATCTCTGGGCGTATAGAGCTGGCCGTCAGACCGGCTGAACGACAGGTGGGAAGCGGGAGGCCAGAAGGTGGAGTCAATGCAGACATGCATGGTGTCCTCCACCCTGAGAGTCATCGTTGCCAGCAGAACTCTATCACCTTCCCACCACCTCTGGTTCTCCGCCGCTGTGGGGACCAAGGTAAGCCAGAAATTGGAACCATCCTCCAGATTCAATATTACCAGATCCCATCCTCTGTTGCTGAAATCTCCCTCCAGCTGTGCCATGCGGTTGGCATAGAGCGTGTCAGGTCCGTCCAGGATGTGCCGGAATATGCTCCTCTCGAAGTCGGGAGCCAGATAAATCATCTGGGTGCCATTCCACCAGCTGCTGGCACTGCAATAAGCCGCGGGGTTGGTATGCGTGAATGTTAGGGGAACCACGAAACCCGCAATGGAATCTAGGGGTTCAGTCTGGTCGTGAGTTACCAAGATCGGGAAACGGACGAAATAAGGTCCGGGTCCCCCGACCTCACAATCCAGACACAGCACGTTGAGAGTGTCACATTCTCCGTTGTCGAACGGATCCTCCGGACACTGGCCCCAGGATTGGGTGAAAAGCCCGAACACCAGCAAGGTCATTCCGCACAGAAACAAACTTCTTCTCTTCATTCGTCGGCTCCTTGCTTAATATAGGTTGAAATAAAGGCGCTGCATTCGAATCCGATGGCTGTTCTCCGGCACGTCTTCGGCGTTCTCTGAAGTACCGACCGCCCCATCTTGGGCGGGACCGGCGAACATGAAAGCTCGTTCAATCCTCCTTATGGTCTGCTCTTGTAGGATTTCCAGAAAAGCCCTCGAGTAAATAGCATCTTAAATACAGATTCAAAGGCTGACTCTGCCGAGCCAAGGGTGTGCGGCCGCTGCTTACGGATACATGCTCGTTCCCCAGTACCACGCGTCCCCTGGCAGGGGATCCGGTCCGCGCTTGTAGAGATAGTTCAGCAGGTACAGCACGTCCTCGATGTCGATGTAATTGTCCGGCTCGTTCATATCCGACGTTATCGGATGAAGCGGCCAAGGACCACCCTTGTATATGAAGTTGAGCAAATATACGGCATCGCTAATGTCGCGAAATTGATCAAAGGTGGCATCTCCGGGCCAGTAGGCCACGACGGGAAACTCACCTTCCAGGAACTGTGGCCGGTACCCCCGAGGCTCCGTGGTGGCGAAGAACATATGGTTGATAGGACCGATGAAGACCGAATCAAGCTGGACAATCCCGGTCATATCGGTCAGTGTAAAGCAGAGTGATGTGAACAGCCCTTGAGTCGGAGGAATGGGAGGGTCATACAGCGGAATCAGACCGACCATAAGCTCCTGGGTAGCGCTGTCCACCGGCGGCATTACCAGCCTGATGGAATCGGGAAATACGACTTCCCGGTAAGTGATTGAATCAAAATGTACCGGGCCGGACCATGCAAGAGGCAGCGTCATGGCTCCCACCGAGTCATCGTTAGAGACGCGAACGTGAGCGTAGAACAAACCCGGGCCGGCGGGTAGAGGATAATAGGCATAGTCCGGATAGAAGGAGACAGTGTCCGCGACTTCCGGATCATTGGGATCCTGCCCACAGGTCAGATGAAACTGGCCCTGCTGGTATTGAGGGGTATAGGTGACGGAATCCTCCCTGGTGAACAGAAGATGCTCCTCAGGGTGCGGCGAGTTGGCCACAGTGTCGATGAGAAGAAACCCGGTATCGCTGGTGGAGAAATAGAACTTTACCAGCATGCCTCTCCCCTCGGCTATGGGCTGCTGCCCGTCTACCGATGCGGTCACCAGGACCTTCTGGCCGGGGTTGTCTATATTCACCTGCTTGTTGTAAAGATAGTTGATTCTGCTTCCGAAGAAGCTGGCAGAATCGAGCTGAGCCGGTCCGGTCCAGGTGAGAGGAACCTGCAGGCCGATAAACGGCGTATCGTTCCTGAAATAGAGCGGAATCACCGCCTGCCCGCCCTCCGGTGGGCAGGGAACCAGAAGGTCCCTTGATCTGAACAGGACCGAGTCAGGCCCGTAAGGATCGTTAGGATCCTGATCGGCAACACTCAAACC